>DASSLH010000112.1:0-7516 GCA_035689625.1 Candidatus Methylomirabilota bacterium
ATAGCATGGTCATCTCCGGCTCCCGCCGCCTTCTGGGCGAGATCCTCGTGCAGGAGGGCCACACCACACCCGACGTCGTCGAGCGGGCCCTGGTGCGCGCCCAGACCACGCGCGAGCTGATCGGCGAGGCGCTGGTGGCGCTCGGCGCCGTCACGCCCGAGGACGTCCTGCGCGCGCTGGCCCAGCAGCACGGCCTGCCGTACCTGGCCCCCGACGAGCTGCCCTCGGCGCTGCCGGTGCTCAAGAACCTCTCGCCGAAGTACCTGCGCCAGAACGCGGTGTGCCCGGTCAGCGTGGAGGGCGGCCTGCTGACGGTCGCCACCGCCGACCCGCTGAACCCGATCATCGTGGACGACCTGCGCCAGTCCACGGGGCTCAACGTCAAGATCGTCGTGAGCCCCGCCGACGCCATCACCGAGGCGATCGACCGGACCTACGACGGCGCCGCCACGCCGCTGCAGCGCATCGTCGAGGGCATGGACGAGGAGGGCGGCGCCGGCGACGACGAGGACGTCAACCACCTGCGCGACATGGCCTTCGAGGCGCCGGTGGTGCGCCTGGTCAACCTCCTGATCGAGAACGCGATCAGCAACGAGGCCTCCGACATCCACATCGAGCCGTTCGAGGACACGCTGCGCATCCGCTACCGCATCGACGGCATCCTCTACGAGCAGGAGGCCCCGCCACGCCGCCTGCAGGCCGCCGTCACCTCGCGCATCAAGATCATGGCCGAGATGAACATCGCCGAGCGGCGGCTGCCGCAGGACGGCCGCATCCGCGTGACGCTGCACGGCCAGCGCGTGGACATCCGCGTGTCCACGATCCCGACCGTGCACGGCGAGTCCATCGTCATGCGGCTGCTGCAGCGCTCCAGCGTGTTCCTGCCGCTGGAGCGGCTCGGCTTCCCGGCCGACACGCTCAAGCGCTTCGAGTCGCTCATCAAGCTGCCGCACGGCATCATCCTGGTCACCGGCCCCACCGGCTCCGGCAAGACGACCACGCTCTACGCCGCGCTCGACAAGATCAACGGGCCGGGCGTGAAGATCATCACCGTCGAGGACCCGGTCGAGTACCAGCTCAAGGGCGTGAACCAGATCCCCGTGAAGGCGAAGATCGGGCTGAGCTTCGCCCAGGGCCTGCGCCACATCGTGCGCCAGGACCCCGACGTCATCCTGGTCGGCGAGATCCGTGACCTGGAGACGGCCGAGGTCGCCATCCAGGCCTCGCTCACCGGGCACCTCGTGTTCTCGACGCTGCACACCAACGACGCGCCCGGCGCGATCACCCGGCTGCAAGACATGGGGGTCGAGGGCTATCTCGTCGCGTCCGTGCTCGAGGCGGTGCTGGCCCAGCGGCTCGTGCGGCGCATCTGCCCGGCCTGCCGCGTGCCCGACACGCCGTCCAAAGCCGACCTCGACGCGCTCGGCATCCAGGCCGCCCCCGACGTCACGCTCTATCGCGGCAAGGGCTGCGAGGAGTGCCGCGGCACCGGCTATCGCGGCCGCTCGGGCATCTACGAGCTGTTCATCCTCGACGAGGACGCCCGCAGCCTGATCCTGCGCCGCGCCTCCACGCGGGACATCCGCCATCACGCCGCCCAGCGCGGCATGGTGACGCTGCGCATGGACGGCTGGCGGCGCGCCTGCGAGGGCGTGACGACCGTCGAGGAGCTGCTCCGGGTCACGCAGGAAGACGCCTAGCCGATGCCGGTTTTCACCTACCGGGCGGCCGACCGGCGCGGGCAGACGATCGACGGCGTGATGGAAGCGGCCGACGCCCGCGCCGTCGCCGAGCGCCTGCGCAAGGAAGCCTACTTCCCGATCAAGGTGGCGCCGCACGGCGAGCGCGTCGGCCTGCTCTCGCTCGGCGCCGGCGGCTCCGGGCGCGTGCGCCACCGCGACCTGCTGGCGATGACCCAGATGCTGGCGACGCTGTTCGAGGCCGGCCTGCCGCTGGACCGTGCGCTGGCGATCCTGGAGGAGCTGGCGCCCAGCGGGCGCGTGCGCACGATCGTGAGCGACCTGCTGCGCAGCGTGCGCGGCGGCTCCTCGCTCAGCGAGGCGCTGGCCAAGCACCACCCGCGGCCGTTCTCGCGCCTGTACATCAACATGGTGCGGGCCGGCGAGAAGGGGGGCGTGCTGGAGGTCTCGCTGCGGCGACTGGCCGAGTTCCTGGAGGCGCGGGCGGCCTTCAACGAGGCCGTCGTCTCCGCCCTCGCCTACCCGCTCGTCATCACGACCGTCGGCGCCGCCGCCATCGTCTTCCTGATGACGTTCGTCATCCCGCGCTTCGCGACGATCTTCAAGGACCTCGGCCAGGCGATCCCGCTGCCGACCCAGATCCTCATGTCGGTCAGCGCGATGGTCACCGCCTACTGGTGGGTCGGCGCGATCCTGATCACCGCGGCCGTGCTCGGCTGGCGGATGTGGACGAGCACGCCGCAGGGACGCCTGGGCTGGGACCAGTTGCTGCTGCGGCTGCCGCTGGTGGGGACGGTCGTCCTCAAGGTCGAGACCGCCCGCTTCGCGCGCACGCTGGGCACGATGCTCAAGAGCGGCGTCCCCGTCCTGGGCGCGATGGCCGTCGTCGGCGACATGATGTCCAACCAGGCCGTCGGCGGCGCGGTGGCCCGGCTCGCCGACGGTGTCAAGCGCGGCGGGACGATCGCCGCCGGGATGCGCGAGCACACCGCGTTCCCGGCGCTGGCGGTGCACATGGTGCGCGTGGGCGAGGAGACCGGGCGCCTGGAGGAGATGCTCCTCAAGGTCGCCGAGACGTTCGAGACCGATGTCCGCACCGAGCTCAAGCGCGTGCTCGGACTGCTGGAGCCCGCGATCATCGTCCTCATGGGGGTACTCGTGGCTTTCATCGTCGTCGCGATGCTGCTGGCGATCTTTTCGATCAACGAGATGCCGCTGTGAGCCGGCGGTTGCGCGATCAGCGCGGCTTCACGCTCATCGAGCTGATGGTCGTCATCATCGTGCTCGGCCTGCTCGTCGGCCTGGTGGCGCCCCGCCTGTTCGGCCGCGTCGGCCAGTCGAAGATGGCGGCCGCCAAGGCCCAGATCGAGCTGATCGGCGCCGGGCTGGACCAGTACCGGCTGGACGTCGGCTCCTACCCGAACACGTCGCAGGGCGTCGACGCGCTGCAGAAGAACCCCGGCGTGCAGAACTGGAGCGGCCCCTATCTGAAGAAGGCGGTGCCCAAGGATCCGTGGGGCAACCCCTACAAGTACCGGTCCCCGGGGCAGCACGGCGAGTACGACCTCTGGTCGGAGGGCGCCGACGGCGCGCCCGGCGGCGAGGGCGAGAACGCCGACATCGTGTCATGGGATCAGACCACGCAGTAGCCCGCGACCGCGGCTTCACCCTCCTCGAGCTCATCGTCACCATGGCGGTCCTGGCGCTGGTCGTGGGCCTGGCCATGCCCACCATCGGCCGCTCCACCGAGGCGCTGCGCGCGCGGGCCGAGGTGGCCGGCTTCTCGGCGCTGCTGCGCCACGCGCGCGAGCGCGCGATCGTGAGCCAGGTGGCGCAGGCGATCGTCGTCGACCCGACCGCCCACCGCGTCACCCGCCGCGCCGGCGGGCCCGACGGCGAGATCCGGGAGACGCGGATGCTGTCCGAGAGCCTCGTCATCGAGGCCACGCCGCCGCCGGCGCTGACGGTGCGCTTCGAGCCCCAGGGCGGCTCCAGCGGCGGCGACTTCCGCGTGACCTCCGGCGCCGTCAGCTACCGGGTGACGGTGGACGCGCTCACCGGGCGCGTGAGGAGCAATCGCCAGTGAGGCGCCAGGGCGGCTTCACGCTGCTGGAGGTGCTGGTCGCCTTCGCGATCCTGAGCCTCACGATCGTCGTCGCCATCCAGGGCATCGCCCAGGGCCTGCGGCTGCTCAAGCTCTCTGGCGACCACCAGCAGGCGGCGCTGCTGGCCGACGAGAAGGCGCGCGAGGTCGTCATGCCCAAGGAGGGCCACGACAACGGCACCGAGGGCCCGTTCACCTGGGAGCGCACGATCAAGGAGGTGCCGGCCCCCGAGCTGACGCCGGCCGGCCAGCTGCCCAAGTGGCACGTGTACGAGATCGACGTGCGCGTGGCCTGGGGCGAGCGGCAGCGCTCCGTGGGCGTCACCACGCTGCGCACGGTGTCCGTCGCGGCCGAGCAGCGCCCGGGAGTGCGGCAGTGAGCCGGCGCGAGCGCGGCTTCACGCTGCTCGAGCTGCTCCTCGCGCTGACGATCGTCGCCGCGCTGATGGCGATCGCCTTCGGCGGGCTGCGCGTCGCCGTGGCCGCCTGGCAGCGCGGCGAGGACCGGGCGGAGGCGCACCAGCACGTGCGCAGCGTGGCGCTCTCGCTGGCCCGGGCGCTGTCGGCGACGTATCCCTACCGCGCCTCCCGCGGCACCGCGCCGGAGCCGGTCGTGCTGTTCGCCGGCACCGACAAGCGAGTGGAGTTCGTCACGCAGACGGCGCCCTTTCCGTTCGCGATCCCGATCGCCTTCACTGCGGTCGTGTTCTCGTTCGACGAGACGGGCGAGGGCGGCCTGGTGGTGCGTCAGCGACCGCTGCCCAACCAGGAGCCGTTCGACAAGGCCGAGGTCGTCTACCGCGACGCGAGCGTGACGTCGCTCAAGCTGGCCTATCTGGACGACGGCGGCTGGAAGGACGCCTGGGACGGCGCCGAGTCCAAGGCGACGCCGCGCGCGGTGAGGATCACCGTGGCCACCACGCTCAACGGCCGCGCCGAGGAGCTGCCGCCGCTGACGGTGTCGCTCCGGATCGCGCCGCCGCAGCAATGAGCCGCGCGCCCGTGACCGACCCGGGTCAGCGCGGCTTCGCGCTGGTCGCCGTGCTGCTGGTGCTGGCCTTCGTCGGCATCATCGGCGCCGAGTTCGCCTACTCGATGCGCCTGGAGGCCACCGCCGCCCGCATGTACAAGGAGAACTTGATCGCCGGCCACCTGGCCGAGGCGGGGCTGGAGCAGGCGATCCGCGAGATCGTCGCCGACGTCGCCTACGTCGGGGTCGGCGACGAGAAGGAAGCGACGGCCGATCCCGACTGCCCTATCGTCTTCTACACCAAGGACAAGCTGGCGCTGGAGCGGCTGCCCCACACGAAGGTGCCACTCGGCGGCGGCCAGTTCAGCTACTGCATCAGCGACGAGGAGGCGCGGCTGAACCTCAACACCTCGCCGCCCGACCGCGTGGACCGGCTGCTGCAGGCGCTGGGCGTGGAGAAGGAAGACCGCGACATCATCAACGACAGTCTTCAGGACTGGAAGGACGCCAACGAGGAGCACCGCCTCAACGGCGCCGAGAGCGAGGACTACTACCTCAAGCTGGCGGTCCCCTACCGCTCGAAGAACGGCAACCTCGACACGGTGGCCGAGCTGCTGCAGGTGCGCGGCATCACGCGCGGGCTCATGGACGGCGGCGAGGGCAAGCCGGGGCTGGCCTCGCTGGTGACGGTCAAGAGCGGCACCGGGACCGGCCAGGGCGGGCTCGTCAACATCAACACCGCCGGCCCCGAGGTCCTGCGCGCGCTCAACCTCTCCGACGCCGAGATCACCGAGATCGAGCAGCAGCGGCGGCTGGCGCCGTACAGCACACCGGGCCGCTTCGCCGGACGCAACCTCGGGGTGAGCAGCCGCACGTTCCGGGTCCAGGCCCAGGGGCTGATCGACGGCCAGGTCCGGGCGCGGCTCACCGCCGTCGTGCAGAAGCGTAACGACGCCGGCGGCGAGGGCGTCGTCGTGCTGGAATGGTCGGGCCTCCGCTGAGGGCGATTTCCCTCTCGTCACGAAGGGTTACCGTTTAAAGTCGTGTCATGAGGTTGAGCCTGCCGAAGTACAACCCGGCTCGCCTGGCCGTCGTCCTGCTGGGCGATCGCCTCGCGGCCGCCGTGCTGGCCGGCGAGCGCGTGGAGACCTTCACCATCGCGGCCGAGAATCCCGTGGCCGTGCTGCAGGAGGAGCTGGCCACCCGGCAGCTGGCGCCCCGCACCGTCGCGCTGGGCCTGGCTCGCACGGCGGCGTTCGTCAAGCCGATCGAGGTGCCCACCGTCGGCGGCGACCTGCGCGAGATGCTGCGCCTGAACCTCGACGGCCACGTGCCGTTCCCGGCCGACGACGCCGCCTTCGACTTCGTGCCGTTGGCGCCCGACGCCGACGCCCCGCCGCGCGAGGAGCCGCTGCAGCGAGTGCTGGTCGTCGCCGCCGAGCAGCGCGTCGTGGACGCCGCGCTGCGCTTCGCCCAGGAGGCTCAGCTGCGCCCCGTCTCGCTCACGGTCGCCGCCCACGACCTGCGCGCGCTGGCGCGGCCCGCGCGCGGCCAGAAGATCGTCTGGGTGCATCGCACCGGCGCCAGCGCCGACGTGCTGTGCCTGAGCGGGCCGGCGCTGCAGGCGAGCCGCACGGTGGCCGCGCCCGACGAGGCGGCGCTGGCCGACGAGATCCGCCGCACGCTCGCCGTCGTGCGCTGGCGCACCTGCGACGCGATCTGGATCTCGGGCGACGTCATGCCGCTCGGCGAGGGCATGGCCGCGCTGGGCCTGCCGGTGAGCGAGCCCGACTGGCTGCCCCGCGCCCAGGCCCGGCTGGCCGGGCTGCCGCCGGAGGACCGCGGGGCGCAGATGCTCGCGCTCGCCGTGGCCAGCGGCCGCGGCGGCCGGCCGCTGGACCTGCTGCCGCTGCCCCTGCGGCCGCGGCGGCTCACCCGCGCCCAGGGCCTGACGCTGGGCGTGGCCTGCGTCACCGGCGCGCTGCTGGTCACCGCCCTGCTGGTGCCGACGATCCGCGAGCAGCGCCATCTCTCGCGCGTGAACGCCGAGATCGCGCGCGTCGACCCCGAGGTGCGCGCCGTCGACCGCGTGCTGCGCGACCTCGAGCGCAAGCGCAAGCTGCTGGCCACCATCAACGGCATCGAGACCAGCGCCATGCGCCCGCTGCCGGTGCTGCGCGAGCTGACCGAGCTGCTCCCCAACGACACCTGGCTCACCACGCTGTCGCTGGACAGCAAGGGCGTCGAGCTCACCGGCCAGGCGGCGGCCGCCAGCGCGCTCATCCCGCTGCTCGAGAACTCACCGGTGCTCGAGCGCGTGGAGTTCTCCTCGCCGGTCACGCGCGGGCGCGACAAGGAGCAGTTCAGGATCCGCGCGGCCTGGGAGCCCGGCGCCGCCGCCCGCGTCGCCGCCGCGGCGGCCAGCGCGCCGCCGCTGAACGTCGAGGCGTGGACGTCGTAGCGAGAGAGGCCCGCGTAAGCGCGCGTCCAGACGTCGCGCCGCGACAGGATGGCGCTGACCGGGACCAGCCCGCCGGACAGCCCCTTCGCCAGCACCAGCACGTCGGGCGCCACGCCCTCGCGCTCGTAGGCGAACATTCGGCCGGTGCGGCCCAGCCCCACCTGCACTTCGTCCAGCACCAGCAGCGTCCCGTACCGCGTGCACAGGCGGCGCACGTCGGCCAGGTAGCCGGCGGGCGGCGGCCGGAAGCCCCCTTCACCCTGCATCGTCTCCAGGATCAC
>DASSLH010000113.1:0-2745 GCA_035689625.1 Candidatus Methylomirabilota bacterium
GGCGTCGTCGTCGCCCAGATCTTCGGCCTCGGCCCCTCGGTGCTGGCCGCCGTGGGCGTGGCGGGCTTCGCGTTCGCCGGCGCGCTGCTGGCGGCGGGCGTCGTCTACCTCATCGCGGCCGGGCCCGGCGGGCTCTCGATCCAGACACTGCTGCTGGGCGGCGTGATCGTCGGCATCTTCTTCACCTCGGCGATCACCGTGCTCATCTCGCTGGTGGACTTCGACCGCCTCGGCGGTGTCGTGCACTGGCTGCTCGGCAACCTGGGCCCCATCCCGGCCGGCTCGCTGGCGCTGTTCGCGGCGCTGGCCGCGCTCGGCTTCTGGCTGGTGCTGCGCCACGCCCGCGAGCTCAATCTCCTGGCGCTGGGCGAGGAGGCGGCCGTGCAGCTCGGCGTGGACGCGGCGCGGCTCAAGCGCCGCGTGTTCGTGGCCGCTGCGCTGCTGACGGGCAGCGTGGTCGCCTTCACGGGGCCGATCGGCTTCGTGGGCCTGGTGGTGCCGCACGTGCTGCGCGGGCTGCTGGGCCAGGACAACCGGCTGCTGGTGCCGACGGCGCTGGTGGCCGGCGGCGTCTTCCTGCTCGCCGCCGACACGCTGGCGCGCAATGTGGTGGCGCCGGCCGAGCTCTCGGTCGGCGTGATCACGTCCTTCTGCGGCGCGCCGTTCTTCGTCTACCTGCTGCGCACGCGCTACCGGGCCACGCTGTGAGAGATCTCCGGGCGACTCCGAGGCGCGCCACGGCTTCGCCGGGGCGCGGCCGAGCGTTGGGGGTCCGGGGGCCATGTCGGGGCCCCCGGCATGAACGATGAGAGATCTCGTCGAGTTCTCCGACGTCGCCTTCACCTATCCGCGGCCCGAGCGGCAGCGGGCCGACGGCTTCCGCGTGGACGGCGTGTCGTTCGCCATCGCGGCCGGCGAGGTGTTCGGCGTGATCGGTCCCAACAGCGCGGGCAAGACGACGCTGCTGCGCCTGCTCACGCGCGTGGTGACGGCCGACCGCGGCGAGGTGCGGCTGGACGGCCGGCCGATCGCCGGGCTGGCGCACGCCGAGCTGGCGCGGCAGATCGCGGTGGTGCCGCAGGACGCTCCGCGGCCGTTTCCGTTCACCGTCGAGCAGCTCGTGCTGATGGGCCGCTACCCGCACGCTCCCGCGCGCTTCTTCGAGACCGGCGAGGATCGGCGGGCGGCGCTGGCGGCCATGGACGCCACGGGGGTCCGCAACCTCGCCGCGCTGCCGCTCGAGCAGCTCTCGGGCGGCGAGCGGCAGCGCGCCATGCTCGCGCGCGCGCTGGCCCAGGCGCCGCGCCTGCTCGTGCTGGACGAGCCGACCTCGCACCTGGACCTTCGCTACCAGGCCGAGATGGCCGCGCTGATCCGCCGTGTGAACGCCGAGCACGGCGTGACGGTCCTGCTGGTCTCGCACGACCTGAACCTGGCCGCCGAGGTCTGCGACCGGCTGCTGCTGCTCGCGCGCGGCCGGGTGGCCCGCCTCGGCCCTCCGGCCGCCGTGCTGCGCCGGGAGACGCTCGAGGAGGTGTTCGGCTGCGACGTCGTCGTCGAGGTCAATCCGGGCAGCGGCCGCCCGGTGGTGCAGGTGGCCTGGCCCGGTCGTGACGGCGCCCGCCTGTGAGGACCCGTGGCCTCGGAGTCAGCCTGGTGCTCTTGACACTGGGCGCCGGCCCCGCGCTGGCCCAGGAGACGAAGCGGCTGGAGCCGGTCGTGGTGACCGCGACCAAGCTGGAGACGCCCGCCGAGCAACTCGGCGCCTCCGTCAGCGTCGTCACCGACGAGGACTTCCAGACCTATCACTACCCGACGGTGGACGAGGCGCTGCGCCAGGTGCCGGGCGTGGAGATCCGCCGCTCGGGCAGCCTCGGCAAGACGACCAGCATCACCATCCGCGGGGCCAACGCCAACCAGGTGCAGGTGCTGGTGGACGGCGTGCGCGTGAAGAGCCCCACGCTGGGCGAGGCCGAGCTGAGCGACTTCGCGCCCGACCTCATCGAGCGCATCGAGATCATCCGGGGGCCCCAGTCCACGCTCTACGGCGCCGACGCGATCGGCGGCGTGGTGAACATCATCACGAAGAAGGGGCGGGGCCCGTTCTCGGCCACGGTCGAGCAGGAGGTGGGCAACGACGACACCCTGCGCAGCCGGGGCACGGTCAGCGGCGCCTGGCAGATCTTCGACTACGCGCTGTCCGCCTCGCACCTGGAGTCCAACGGCCACTTCCAGAACGACGGGATGAGCGAGAACGCCGTCAGTCTGCGGGCGGGCGTGAGCCTGCCGGCCAACAGCAGCGTGTCGTTCGCGCTGCGCTGGAACGAGACGAACACCGACCTGCCGGTGAAGTTCCTCACGGTGCCGCTGCCGCGCGACCCGATCATCGACCACAACAATACCAACCTCAGCGACACGCTGATCCTGAGCCTGAGCGGGCACACGCGCCCGGTGTCGTGGTGGGAGAGCGACGCGCGCGTCGGCGTCTACCACAACACCAACATCTTCATCGACCTGCCCGACTTCGGCTTCGGCTGCGCGTTTCCGCCCTGCGAGTTCCCGTCGCGCACGTTCGTGGCGCGGCGCGAGGCCGAGTGGGACAATCACTTCCACGTCGGCGGCTGGTCCACCAGCACCTTCGGTCTCGAGCTGCGCCACGAGGACGCCGACAGCCAGGGCGCGTTTCCGTTCGCCGCCGACTCCGACACCCGTAGCGGCTTCTTCCAGCAGACGTTCCGCTTCTTC
>DASSLH010000114.1:0-10727 GCA_035689625.1 Candidatus Methylomirabilota bacterium
GGCGCTGATCTGGGTGCACGGCCTCGGCTCGACGTTCGCCAACGGCCAGCCGGCGATCCGCGCGCTCGCCGGCGCGCTCGACGCGGCCGGCGTCGGCTACCTCAAGTTCGACACGCGCGGCCACCACGTCGTCGCGCGGGCCGGGCGGCGACTGGTCGGAGCGGCGTTCGAGCGCTTCGGCGACAGCGTGCGCGATCTGCGCGCGGTCATCGGCCTGGCGCGCCGCGCCGGCTATCGCCGCGTCGTGCTGGCCGGCCACTCGACCGGCGCCAACAAGGTCCTGCACTACCTGGCCCGGACCCGCGACCGGCGCGTGGCCGGCGCGATCCTGCTCGGCCCCGTCTCCGACATCGCCGGCGAGATCAAGCGCGTCGGCCGGCGCGAGCTGCGCCGCCGTGTCGCCGTCGCCGAGCGCCTGGCCCGTCGCGATCCCGACGCGCTGGTGCCGCGCGCCTTCGGCTTCTGGAGCGCGCGGCGCTACCTGAGCCTCTACCGCCCGGGCGAGGCCGAGGACGTGTTCCCGTACTACCGGCCCGACGCGCGCTGGAGCGCGCTGCGGGCGGTGCGGGCGCCGCTGGCGGTGATCGTCGGCGCGCGCGACGAGTACCTCGAGCGCTCGCCGCGCGCGCTGCTCGAGGCCTTCGCCGCGAACGCCACCCGGGCGCGCTCGTTCACCGGCCTCGTGGTGCCGCGCGCGCGCCACGGCTTCGTCGGCCACGAGGGCGTCCTGGCCCGGGTGATCGTCGGCTGGCTCCGCCGCGAATCCCTGTAGAATCCTCCACCACCAGGGAGGCACCGCCGTGAACATCCGACCGAATCGCGTGAAGCAGACGCTCGCCGCCGGCGGCGTCGCCACGATCCTGTCCGGCACCAACGATCCCGACCTCATCGACCAGCTCGGCACGCTCGACGTGGACGGCATCTGGCTCGAGGGCGAGCACGGCGGCGTGGACTTCGCCGACCTCGGCAACCTCACGCGCGCCTGCGACCTCTGGGGCAAGACGTCGGTCGTGCGCGTGATGGACAACGACTACGCGACCATCTATCGCACGCTGGACCGCGGCGCCCAGGGCATCGTGGTCCCCCACGTCAACACGCGGCGCGAGGCGGAGGCCGTGGTCGAGGCCGCCAAGTTCGCGCCGCTCGGCAAGCGCGGCATGTTCACCAGCCGCCAGGGCTTTGGCGTGCCCGACTACTTCAAGACCGCCAACGACCAGACCCTGCTGATCGTCCTCATCGAGGACATCGCGGCGGTCCGCAGCCTGGACGAGATCGTCAAGGTGGAGTCCATCGACGTCTTCTTCGTGGCGCCCAACGACCTCGCCACCTCGATGGGCCACATCGGCGACATGGGCCACGCCGACGTGCAGCGCACGATCGACGGCGCGGTGACGAAGATCGTGCAGGCCGGCCGCGTGGCCGGCATGCTCGTCGGCCACGACACCGCCGAGCGCTACGCGCGCCTGGGCGTGCGCGTGATGATGACGAGCTTCGTGCCCTGGATCGCGGCCGGCGCCCGCACGCTGATCGAGCGCGCGGCGGCGGGCCGGCGCTGACGCCGCCCGGAGTCATGCGCCGGCGCATCCTCCTCGTCCTGCTGCTCGTCGCCGCTCCCGGCCTCGCCGCCGGCCAGGCGACGGCGCCGCGGACGCCGCCGTCGCCCCCGCCGCGGGCGCGCGCGCTGAACGCCGAGGTCGTCGCGCGCTGCCGGCGCGGCGAGACGAGCGAGGCGATCCCGAAGGCGCGCGAGGCGCTCGCCCTGCGCGAGCGGGCGCTCGGCCCCGCCGACCCGGCGGTCGCCGAGAGCCTGCAGAGTCTCGCCGACTGCCTGCGCGAGGCCGGCGACTACGCCGAGGCGCGTCCGCTCTACGAGCGCGCGCTGGCCATCCGCGAGCAGGCGCTCGGCCCCGAGCACGCCACCGTCGCCTGGAACCTGCACGAGCTCGGCGTGCTGCTCACGCGCACCGGCGACTACGCGACGGCGCGGCCACTGCTGGAGCGCGGGCTGGCGATCCGCGAGCGGGTGTTCGGCCCCGACCATCCCAACGTGGCGAACAGCCTGCAGGGGCTCGGCTTCCTGCTCTTCAGCACCGGCGACCACGCCGCCGCCCAGCCGCTGCTCGAGCGCGCCCTGCGCATCCGCGAGCGCATGGCTGCCACCGCGCCGCTGCCGCTGGCGAGCGCCGCGCTCGACCTGGGGCGCGTGCTGCGCGAGCGCGGTGACTACGTGGCCGCCCGCGCGCAGCTCGAGCGCTCGCTCGACATCCGCCGGCGCGCGCTGGGCCCCGCGCATCCCGCCGTCGCCACCAGCCTCGCCCACCTCGGCCTGCTCGCCATGGCGACGGGCGACTACGCCGACGCCCGGGCGCAGCTCGAGCAGGCGCTGGCCATCCGCGAGCAGGCACTCGGCCCGGACCATCTCGACGTCGCCCTCAGCCTCAACGACCTGGGCAACGTCCTGCAGCGCACGGGCGACTACGCCGGCGCGCAGACGCGCTACGAGCGCGCGCTGCAGATCCAGGAGAGCCGCCTGGGCCCCGGCCATCTCGCCGTCGCCGTCACGCTCATGAACCTCGCCGGCACGTCCCGGATCGCCGGCGACTTCGCGACGTCCCGCCGCCTGCTGGAGCGGACGCTGGCGATCCGTGAGACGACGCTGGGGCCCGCTCACGTCGCGGTGGCGGGCACGCTGCACGCGCTCGGCTTCCTCGACTACCTGAGCGGCGACTACGTCGGCGCGCGCCGCCGCTACGAGCGCGCGCTGGCCATCCGGGAGGCCGCCCAGGGCCCGGACCACCGCGACGTGGCGCCGCTGCTGACCGACATGGGCCTGCTGTTCAGCGCCAGCGGCGAGCTGAGGGCGGCCCGGCGCGCCGACGAGCGCGCGGTCCGGGTCACCGAGCGCGCGCTCGGCCCCGAGCACATCGCGCTGGCCGGGCAGCTGAACAGCCTCGGCGCGCTGCTGCGCTACACGGGCGATTATGCGGGCGCGCGGGCGGCGATCGAGCGCTCGCTGGCGATCCGCGAGCGCGTGCTGGGCCCCCGCCATCCCGACGTGGCCCGCAGCCTCATGGAGCTGGGCACCGTGTTCCAGAAGACGCGGGCGTTCGACGACGCGCGCAAGGCGTACGAGCGCGCGCTGGCGATCCGCGAGGACGCGTTCGGCCCCGGCCATCTGGCCGTGGCCCACACCCTCAATGCCCTGGCGCTGCTCGACCGCATCGGCGGCCGTCACGCCGAGTCGCGCCAGCGCTACGAGCGCGTGCTCAAGATCCGCGAGGCGGCGCTGCCGCCCGACCACGTGGACGTGGCCTGGGGCCTCAACAACCTCGCCGCGCTCCTGCGGGTGGCCGGTGATTACGACGCGGCGCTGCCTCTCTACCAGCGGGCGCTGCCGATCGCGCGGCGGGCCGGCGTGCCCGACCTGACCTGGCGGGTGACGTTCGGCCTGGCCCGGACCTACGAGCAGAAGGGCCGCGTGGACGACGCGCTGCCGCTCTACCGCGAGTCGGTGAAGACGCTCGAGGGTCTCGCCGCCCAGACCGGCGACGACGCCGCCCGCACGCAGTTCCTGTCGAGCGACAACCGGCTGCTGCCCTACGACGCCCTCACGCGCCTGCTGCTCGAGCTGCACGGGCGCGACGCCGGCCAGGGCTACGACCGCGAGGCGTGGGCGCTGCTGGAGGCGCGCAAGGGCCGGGTCGTCGCCGACGCGCTGGCCTCGTCGCGCCCGGCGCTGGCGGACCCGGCGGCGCGGCGGGCGGCCGAGGAGGTGCACGTCAAGGAGCGCCAGACGCGCGCGCTCGAGCGCGCGCTGCGCGACGAGCAGGAGGCGGCACCGCCGGGCAGCGCGCGCGTGGAGAGCCTGACCACGCTGCTGGCCCGGTCCAAGGCCGAGTACCTGGCCCAGGCCCACGCGTTCCTCACCCGCTATCCGCAGTACAAGGCGCAGTTCATCGACCAGCAGACGGTGGATCCCAAGGCCCTGGCGAAGTTCGCCGACCGGCTGCCGTCCGGCACGCTCGCGATCCAGTACTTCGCCGCCCCCGACATGCTCTACCTGTTCGTCGTCGCCCCCGGCGGCAGCTTCCAGGTGCGCAGCCGCGCGATCGCGCAGGACGATCTCTACACGCTCGTGCGCCAGTACCGCGCGCTGCTGGACGCTGCCACGACCGAGCCGCTGCCGTGGGTGGACGACGGCTCGGCGCTCTACCGCGAGAAGGTGGCGCCGCTGCGCGAGATCAGCCGCAAGCTCTCCGCGCTGCTGCTGGAGCCGGTCGCGCCGGAGCTGGCCACCCATCGCAACCTCGTGCTGATTCCCAACGACCTGCTGCTCTACCTGCCGATCCACGCGCTCACGCTCACCGAGCGCGATGGCTCGACGCGCTTCCTGGCCGAGACGCACGCGGTGAGCTACGTCACCCAGCTCGAGCTGGTGGACCTGCTCACGCCCTCGCGGCCGGAGCGCAACGTGCCGCTGCTGGCCATCGCCAACCCCGACGGCAGCCTGCCCGGCGCCAGCCGCGAGGTGCGCGAGCTGGCGCGCATCCGAGGCGGCGCCACCGCGCTCGAGGGCGCGCAGGCGACCAAGGAGGAGTTCATCCGGCTGGCCGGGAATTTCCCGGACGTGCACCTGGCCACCCACGGCGTGCTCGACAGCGAGCGGCCCGAGCGTTCCTACCTGCTGATGGCCGGCGCCGACGAGGACGCGCAGCGGCTGAGCATCGCCGAGATCGCCAGCCTCAGCCTGGGACGCAACGGGCTGGCGGTGCTGTCGGCGTGCGAGACCGCCGTCGGCGAGCAGGTGCCAGGGGCGGCGCTGACCACGCTGGCGGCGGCGTTCAGCCAGGCCGGCGCGCAGTCCGTCGTCGCCTCGCTGTGGAAGGTCAACGACGAGACCACGCGCCGCTTCATGGTGGCGTTCCACCGGGCGCTGGCGACCTCGGGCCGGGCGGCGGCGCTGCAGCAGGCGCAGCTGGCGATCTTGAGATCCCAGGCGACCGCGCATCCCTTCTACTGGGCCCCGTTCATCCTGATCGGCGCCCGCTGAGCGAGGCAGCCATGACGACGGTGGAGACGGCGCGCGGGCCGGTGCCGACGGCCGAGCTGGGACCGACGCTGATGCACGAGCACATCGTCACGCGCTCGCCCGGCGTGATGGAGAACTGGCCGCACCTCTGGGACCGCGAGGGCGTCGTCGCGCTGGCCGAAAAGAAGCTGGCCGACCTCTACGACCGCGGCATCCGAACGCTGGTGGACCTGACCACGGTGGACCTCGGCCGCGACATCGACCTCATCGCGGCGGTGGCCCGCCGCTCGCGCGTGAAGGTCATCGTGGCCACCGGCGTCTGGTGGATGCCGCAGCGCTACTTCAGCGCCCACGGCGCGGACGCGGTCGCCGAGCTGTTCGTCCGCGACATCCGCGAGGGCATCGCCGGCAGCGGCGTCAAGGCCGCCATCATCAAGTGCGCGACGGACACCGCCGGGGTGACGCCCGTGATCGAAAACATCCTGCGCGCCTCGGCCCGCGCGCAGAAGGCCACCGGCGTGCCGATTTCCACGCACACGTGGGCGGCCGGGCGGGTCGGCGAGACGCAGCAGGCGATCTTCGCCCAGGAGGGCGTGGACCTCCGCCGGGTGATCATCGGCCACAGCGGCGACAGCGAGGACCTGGGCTACCTGCGCGGGCTCATGGAGCGCGGCAGCACGATCGGCATGGACCGCTTCGGTCTGGATAGCTTCCTGCCGACCGACAAGCGCGTGGAGGTGCTGGCGCGGCTCTGCGCCGAGGGCTACGCGCCGAAGATGGTGCTCTCGCACGACGCCAACTGCTGGACCGACATGCTGTCGGAGGACGCCAAGCGCCGCACGCGCCCGCGCTGGCACTACACCCACATCTCCGACGACATCCTGCCGGCGCTGCGCAAGGCCGGCGTGAGCGACGACCAGATCGAGCAGATGCTCGTGCGCAACCCGCGCGCGATCTTCGAGGGCGCGGCATGACGCCCGTGGTCCTGGGCGCCGGCGAGCATCGCTACGAGGTCGCGAGCGACTGGGCCAAGCTGCCGCCCGGCCACGAGTTCAACGCCGACGTCGCCGCCGTCGGCGTGGACGCCCAGGACCGCGTGTACTGCTTCAACCGCGGCGCCCACCCGATGGTCGTGCTCGACCGCGACGGCAACTTCCTGCGCTCGTGGGGCGAGGGCGTGTTCCGGCGGCCGCACGGCGTGCACATGGCGCCCGACGACACGCTGTGGCTGACCGACGACGGCGACCACACCGTGCGTCACTGCACGCTGGACGGCAAGCTGCTGCTCACGCTCGGCGTGCCGGGCAAGCCGGCGGCCTACCTCGGCGGCCAGCCGTTCCATCGCTGCACGCACACGGCACTGTCGCCGCGCGGCGAGCTGTACGTCTCCGACGGCTACGGCAACGCGCGCGTGCACAAGTACGCGCCGGACGGCCGGCTGCTCCGGTCCTGGGGCGAGCCGGGCACCGATCCTGGACAGTTCAACATCCCGCACAACATCGCCTGCGACGCCGAGGGCTGGGTGTACGTGGCCGATCGCGAGAACCATCGCGTGCAGGTCTTCGACGGCGACGGCCGGTTCCAGACGCAGTGGATCAACATGCACCGGCCCTCGGGCCTGTTCCGCGATCCTCGCGACGGGCGCTTCTACGTGGGCGAGATCGGCGGTGGCGTCGCCGTCAACCTCGACATGCCCAACATCGGCCCGCGCGTGAGCATCTACGGCGCCCGCGGCGAACTGCTGGCGCGGCTGGGCCAGCGGCCGGCCGGGCTCGAGCCGGGCCAGTTCATCTCGCCCCACGGCCTGGCCGTCGACTCGCGCGGCGACATCTACGTCGGCGAGGTCTCGTACACGAACTGGGGGCGGCGCGGCCCGATCCCGCCCGGCCTGCGCAGCCTGCAGAAGCTCGTGAAGGTGCGCTGACATGCTGGCGCCCCCCCGTTTCCACCACCTGCACCTGAGCTCCGTCGATCCCGAGGCGGCCATCGCTTTCTACGTGCGGCAGTTCCCGCGCTCGCGGGCGACGCGCTGGGGCGGGCTGCCGGCGCTGGCGGCGCCCAACGACGTGCTCGTGCTCTTCACGAAGGTGGCGACACCACCGCCGACCGCGCCGGCCTCGGCCATCTGGCACTTCGGCTGGCATGTGACCGACACGCGCGCCAGCCTCGAGACGTACCGCGGCCGCCCGGACGTCACGCTGCTGCCGCTCTACACGACCGACGAGGGCGGCTCCGTCCTGATCAGCAGCGACACGTGGCCCGGCACCGGCGGCGTGCCGGGGCGGACGAAGGCACAGATCGCCGAGGCCAAGGCGACCGGCCTGGCACCGGCGCGCACCGGCGGCTTCGGCTACATGCGCGGCCCCGACGGCGCGCTCGTCGAGTACGCCGGCAACTACCCGGCCGAGCGCTTCAACCACGTGCACCTCTGGCAGGACGATCCCTACTGCGCCCAGCTCTGGTACCAGAAGCACCTCGGCGCGACCGTGCCTGCCGGGCGCAGCGCTCCCGCGCCGGTAACCGAGGCCACGTGCAAGGTGCCGCGCGGCCCCGAGCGCAGCTGGCCGGCGCTGGACCGGCAGGGGATGTTCCGCTCGCCGGTGGCGTCGGTGGCGTTCGGCGACGTGGCGCTGCCGTGGTACGCGCGCCAGGGCGAGCAGCCGCTGGTGGGCAGCCGCGGCCAGCTCCAGGACCACATCGCGCTGGCGGTGAGCGACCTCGACGCCTGGGTGGCCAAGCTGCGCGGCGAGGGCGTGCGTTTTCTGGAAGAGCCCTACGCGCTCGGCGACACGCGCGCGGTGATGATCGAAGGGCCGAGCCGCGAGGCGCTGGAACTGGTAGAGTCGAAGGCGTCGTGACCCGTCGCTCGATCTTCTACGGCTGGTGGGTGGTGGCCGCCTTCTCGGTCACCACGTTCATCTCCACCGGCATCCGTCACGCCGTGGGCCCGTTCCTCAAGCCGATCGTGGCCGACCTCGGCCTGGACCGCGCCAGCTTCTCGCTCGTCATCGCCCTCAGCCTGCTGCTCTACGGCGTGTTCATGCCGATCGCCGGCATGCTGCTCGACCGCTTCAGCGTGCGCGTCGTCACCACCGCCGGCACCGTGCTGCTCGTGCTCTCGCTCGTGCTGACGGCGCTCGTGCGCAACTACTGGGAGTTCGCCGCTGTCTACGGCGTGCTGGTGCCGCTGGGCCTGGCCGGCACCGGGCCGGTGATCGCCTCCGGCGTGGTGGCGCGCTGGTTCAGCGCGCGGCGCGGCACCGCGCTGTCGGTGCTGGGCAGCGCCTCGATGACCGGCATGAGCCTGCTCGTGCCCGCCGTCACCTGGCTCATCCTGGCCAGCGGCTGGCGGGCGACGTACATGTACATTGCCGGCGGCATCGCCCTGCTCGTGCTGCCGCTCTGCCTCTGGGTCGTGCGCGACTCGCCGGAGTCGGTCGGGCTGCACGCCGACGGTGTTGCCCCCCGGCCGGGCGCCGCGCCCGCCCGTGCCGAGCGCGTGCGGACGAGCGACGCGCTGCAGACGCTGGCGTTCTGGCAGCTGGCCGGCTCGTTCTTCACCTGCGGCTTCTCGATGAGCCTGCTCTCGGCGCACGGCGTGCCCATGCTGACCGATCACGGCTACACGCCGATGTTCGCGTCGTGGGCGCTCGGCGTGCTGGGTGGCTCCAGCATCGGCTTCACGGTGATGCTGGGCGCGCTGTCCGATCGCTTCGGCCGCCGCCCGGTGCTGGCCGCGATCTACGCCGGCCGCATCGGCATCTTCGCCGGCTTCTTCCTGATCCGCGACAACCCGGTCGCGATCCTCGCCGTCGCCGTGCTGGGCGGCGTGACGATGGCCGGCACCGGCTCGATGACCTCGGCGCTGACCGCCGACCTCTACGGGCGCTTCTCGGTCAGCTCGGTCTTCGGTCTGATCTTCCTCGTGCACCAGACGGGCGCGGCGCTGGGCTCCTGGCTGGCCGGCGCGCTGTTCGAGTCCACCGGCGGCTACGGCGCCGCCTACGCGCTGGCCTGCGTCTTCCTGGCGATCGCCTCGGTCGTCGCGCTCAACGTGGACACGCGCGCCCGCCGCCTCTGGCGCCGTCCCGCCGTCGCCGCCGCCGACTAGCCCGCGCGCTCCAGCGTCGTCTTCATCGCCGCCATGCCGGCGTCGATGAGCGCCGCGATGTCGCCGGCGACGTCGTCGGGCAGCAGATCGGCGATCCAGACGAGGCGGCTGTGCCGAGTGCTCTCGGCGAAGACCTGCAGCGAGGCGTTGTGATGGCTCAGCCGCGCGCTGCCGACGACCGCCCACACGAGACGACGCGCGTCGTCGTCCAGATCCACCAGGCGCTCGCGGGCGACGAGGCCGTTGGCGAACGTCACCACCCTGGCGTCGCCCTCCAGGCGCGTGTCGGTGAGAAACCCCGGCGCCAGCCGTTTGTGCGGCGCGCCGAAGTCGCGCACGGCCGACCAGACCTGCGCGACGGGCGCCTCGACGGTGATCTCCCTGCGAATGGAAGCCATGGCGCAGTCCTCCCGTTGCGTGTGACCCCGCCGGACGCCGCTCGTGAAAGCGTCAGGACGTCTTCAACGCGCTCATCGCGGTCACCAGCGCCGGGGTGCCGCCGAAGAGGTAGGCGACCTCGACCGCCTCCTGGATCTCGGCCTCGGAGGCGCCGGCCGCGCGGGCGCGGTTGGCGATCGCCGCCACGCCGTCGGGGTGCGTCTGCAGCGCGTCCACGATCATCGTCATCAGGTGCTTGTACTTGGCCGGGATGGCGCCATCACGCAGCACGTGCTCGCGCTGCGCCATGTAGACGTCCACGAACTTTGGGTCGCGCTGCTGCAGCGGCTGGATCCACGGGGGAAGTGTCGGCTGGGCCATGAGTGTCTCCTTGCTCACTGCGCCTCGAGCGAGATCTCGCCGAGGCCGTCGATGGCGAAGCGGATGCGGTCGCCGGGCTTGGGGAACTTGGTGGTGATGCTGCTGCCGGTCATCACGATCATGCCGCGCTCGAGCGCTCGCCCGCGGCGGTTCAGGAGATTGGCCAGCCAGGCCACGGCCTCCAGTGGATGGCCGAGCGCGTCGCCGGTCTTGCCCTGGCCGCCGGCCTCGCCGTTGATCCAGCAGCGCGTGACCGCGGTCTCGAGATCCACCGCGCGCCAGTCGCCGGCGGGCGTGCCGAGTACGACGCCGCCGTTCCACGTGTTCTGCGCGATCAGCGTGAAGGCGTCGAGCGTCTTGTAGTCGGCGTCGCCGTCCTCGACGAGCTCAAAGGCCGGCACGCAGGCGGCGACGCGGCTCGCCACCGAGGCGCGCGTCCACGGGCCGCCGCCGGCCGGCAGCGCGTCGGCCAGGCGCACCGCGACCTCGAACTCCACGCCGAGGTGGTGATAGGCGCCGACGGCGACGCGCGCGGGCGAGGCATGCACGACGCTCGAGAAGAGCGCGCCGGCGGCCGGCTGGTCCACGCCGGTCATCTGCTGCATGGCCTTCGACGTGAGTGCGATCTTCCAGCCGGCGATCGTGCCGCGGCCGGCCTCGGCGAAGATCCGGTGCAGCGCGTCCTGGATGCGGTAGGCGTCGTCGATGGGCGCGGCGCGGACGGCGGCCTCCAGCGGGCGGTAGCGCTCGCGGCGGCGGTGCATCTCGAACGAGGCGCGGGCGGCGGCGTCGACCTGGGCTGGCGTCAGCATGGGCGTGATTCTAGCC
>DASSLH010000115.1:0-5447 GCA_035689625.1 Candidatus Methylomirabilota bacterium
GATCACGCGGCCGAGGTCGTTCAGATCTATGGCCTCACCGATTACCACGTCAAGAATGCGATCGCACTGGAGCGGCTGAGAGTCGAATTCAAGAACAAAGTGGAGCTTCTGCAGCTGCCCGTGCCCGTGCTGCGCGATCTCAAGAAGTTGGCCATGGAGGTCATCAATGAGGAATCCGAGAAGTCCCCGATGGCCCGAAAAGTCCACGCGTCGTTCACCAAGTTCCAGGGCCTGCTGACCCGCTGGGACCAGCTCGCCGCGGGCGCCTATCACCAGCTCGTCGCGGTGTGAGGCTCGTGTAACCGTCGGCGTCGGTCGCGGCTACACGATGCTCGAGCGCACGCTCGGATACCAGCGCAGCAGCGGCGAGTCCTCGCACAGGATCGTCTCGTCGCGCTGGGCGCCGGTGGAGATCAGGCAGAACGGCACGCCGATGAGCTCCTCGAGCCGGTCGAGGTAGCGGCGCGCCTTGGCCGGCAGGTCGGCCTCGTTCTTGGCGCCGGCCGTCGGCGCCATCCAGCCCTCGATCTCCTCGTAGACGGGCTCGGCCGCGGCCACCACGTGCTCGTCCTCCGGGAATTCCGTGAGGATCTCGTTGCGGTACCGGTAGGAGACGCAGACCTTCACCGTCTCGCACTGGTCGAGCACGTCCAGCTTGGTCAGCGCGACGGCGTCCAGGCCGTTGATCCGAGCCGCGTAGCGCCCGATGACGGCGTCGAACCAGCCGCAGCGTCGCGGCCGGCCGGTCGTGGCTCCGTACTCGGCGCCCCGCGCGCGGATGGCCTCGGCGATCGGCCCGCTCATCTCGGTCGGGAACGGCCCGCCGCCCACGCGCGTGGTGTAGGCCTTGGACACGCCCAGCACGCCGTCGATGCTCGTGGGCGGCACGCCGGTGCCGGTGCAGGCGCCGCCGGCCGTGGTGGAGGACGACGTGATGTAGGGATAGGTGCCGTGGTCGATGTCGAGCATCGTGGCCTGGGCGCCCTCGAACAGCACGCTGTAGCCGCTGTCGATCCAGCGCGAGAGCAGCAGCGCGGTGTCGGTGATGTAGGGCGCCAGCCAGCCCGCGTAGCGCAGGTACTGGTTGAGGATCTCGTCCACCGAGAACGTCTGGGCGTCGTAGATCTCGCGCAGCAGGCGGTTCTTCTGGGCGACGTTGAGCGCCAGCTTCTCGCGAAACAGCGACTCGTTGAGCAGGTCGGCCATGCGGATGCCGACGCGGGCGGCCTTGTCCACGTAGGCCGGCCCCACGCCGCGGCCGGTGGTGCCGATGCGCCGCTTGCCCAGCTTCGCCTCCGACGCCCGGTCGAGCGCGGGGTGGTACGGCATGATCAGGTGCGCGTTCTTGGAGATGAACAGGTGGTCGAGCGTGACGCCGCGCTGCACCAGCGACTCCATCTCCTCGATCAGCGAGCCGGGATCCACGACGACGCCGCAACCGATGACCGAGCGGCAGCCGGGATGCAGGATGCCGGACGGAACCGTGTGCAGCACATACTTGTCCTTGCCCACCACGACCGTGTGGCCGGCGTTGTTGCCCCCGGCGAAGCGGGCCACCACGTTGACGTGCGGGGTGAGGATGTCGACGATCTTGCCCTTGCCCTCGTCTCCCCACTGCGTGCCGACGACGACGACGTTAGCCATGACTGCTCCCCTTGATCTGCGGGAAATTCCGCTCGGGCCGCTCGAGCACCTCGCGCACGGCCAGCGTGCGCTCGCTGCCGCCGGCCAGGTCCAGCGCCAGCAGCTGGTCGGCGGCGGTGCGCGGGCTGCCGACCACGAGGACGTGGCGGACGCGCTGCGCGCGCGCGTAGGCCAGCGAGTCCTCCAGGCCGCGGCTGATGATGTCGCGGGCGACCGAGGCGCCCAGGTCGCGCAGCCGGCGGGCCAGCGACAGCGCCGCCGTCTTCTCGGCGGTGAAGTCGATGATGAAGAAGTCCGGGCCGGCCAGCGGCACCGCGACGGCCTGCGCGTCCATCACCGCCAGCACGCGGCCCACGTCGAACGCGAAGCCGACGGCCGCGCACTCGTAGCCGAAGCGCCCCAGCATGTGATCGTAGCGGCCGCCGCCGGCCACCGAGGCGCCGAAGCCGGACACGTAGGCCTCGAAGTACGTGCCCGAGTAGTAGTCGAAGCCGCGCACCTCGCCGAGGTCGAGCAGGACCGCATCGGCCAGGCCGTAGATCGTCAGCAGCCGGTAGACCTCGGAGAGGTTGGCCAGCGCGCGGGCCGAGCGCTCGTTGCGCGCGAAGGCGGCCGCCTGGTCGAGCACGCCGGCGTGGCCGAACAGCGTGGGCAGCGCGCACAGCGCGTCGCCGACGTGCGCGGGCGGCGCGATCTCGCCGACCAGGCGCTCGAGCGTGGCGGCGTCCTTGCGGGCCAGCGCCTGCCGCAGCTCGTTCTGGCGCCCGGGATCGGCCTTGATCTCCTCCAGCAGGCCGCGGAAGAAATCGGGATGGCCGAGGTCCAGCTGGAAGCGGTCGAGGCCGAGCGCCCGCAGGCCCTCGATCGTCATGGCGACTATTTCGACCTCGGCCTCCGGCTTCTCGAGCCCGATCAGCTCCACGCCGGCCTGGTAGAACTCGCGGTAGTGCGAGACCTGCGGCTCGTCGTAGCGGAACACGTTGGTCACGTAGCCTAGCCGCAGCGGCTTGGGCTCGTCGCGCAGGCGGGTGGCCACGATGCGCGCGATCTGCGGCGTGATGTCCGCGCGCAGCGCCAGCAACCGGCCCGTCTCGCGGTCCACCAGCTTGAACATGTTCTCCTGCACGCCGACGTCGGTGCCCATCGCCAGCACGTCGGCGTACTCGAACGTCGGGGTGACGATCTCGCGGTAGCCCCAGCGCTGGAAGACGTCGAACAGCTGCGCCTCGGCGTGGCGCTTGCGGGCCGCCTCGTCGGGCAGGTAGATGCGGGCGCCGCGCGGCAGCTGGGCGTTGACGGGCCTCACGGCGCGCCCTCGTCGAGACCGTCCAGGTGCGTGAGCGTGTTCATGCGGTGCACGGTGACCCAGCCGTCCTGGTACTCGATCTCGGTGATGCCGGCCGGGGAGGCGTCCACCGACCACAGGCGGTCGGCGCCCAGGCCCAGCGCGGCGAGGACGATGAGGCGCGTGACGATCGCGTGCGTGACCAGCACCACCGTCTGGCCGGCGTGCTCCTCCAGCAGCGCCTGGAGCGCGGCCGCCACCCGTCCGGCGACGTCCGGCAGGCGCTCGCCGCCCGGCGGCTCGGCCAGGTGCGGCGTGACGCGCCAGACCGCGAATCGCTCGGGGTCGCGCACGGCGACCTCCGCACGCGTGAGCCCTTCCCAGTCGCCGAAGTACATCTCGCGGAAGGCCGGCGCCACCCGCACGGCCACCTGGTGCGCGGCGGCCACCGGCGCCGCCGAGGCCTGCGCTCGCGCCAGGGGGCTGGCATAGACGGCGCCCACGAAGGCGCCGGCCAGCGCCCGGGCGACGGCCTCGGACTGGCGGACGCCGTGCGGGTTCAGCGGGACGTCGCGCGAGCCCGTGAAGCGCCGCTCGCGCGCCGATTCCGTTTCCCCGTGCCGCACGGTGAAGAGCCTGACCGGTTTCACAACCGGACCATCTTATCGCATCCGGCCCGCGCCGGCCTCTTAGACCGGCCCGCATGCTGACCGACGCCTTCGGCGCCTCCGCCTGCCTCAGCCTGACCGATCTGCTCCGGCGTGCGCTGGCGGAGGACGACCGCTGGCGCGAGTGGGCGACGCCGCATCCCCTGACGCCGGAGCGCGCGAGCGCCGCCAGCGTGCTCTGCACGACGCTGCGCTAGGATTTCTCGGCGAAGACCTTCTGGGCGCCGCGCACGCCGGCGCCGAAGTCCACCGGCTGGCCGAGATCGGCCAGCACCTGCTCGAGCGCGGCAAGCGCGATGATGACGTCGGTCTCGGCCGCGTAGCCCATGTGGCCGATGCGGAAGATCTTGCCCTTCGTCGGACCCCGGCCCCCGTCGATCGTGATGTTGTGCTGCTTGGCGAAGGCCTCGACCACCTTGTCGGCGTCGAGGCCGGGCGGCACCTGGACGGCCGTGAGCGCGGGGCTGGGCGTCGTCTTCGGGAAGAGCGTGAGCCCGAGCGCCTCGGCGCCGGCGCGCGTGCCGCGCGAGAGCCGGTCGTGCCGGCGGTACACGTTGGCGAGGCCCTCGGCCTCGATCATCCGCAGCACCTCGCGCAGGCCGACCATGATGGACACGGCCGGCGTGAAGCGAGCCTCGTTCTTGGCCGCGTACTTGCGCTCCTCGGCGAGGTCGAAGTAGTAGTGCGGCAGCGTCGCGCGCTTGTTGGCCGCCCACGCCTTGTCACTCAGCGCGAGCAGGCCGAGGCCCGGCGGCAGCATCAGGCCCTTCTGCGAGGCCGAGACCACCACGTCGATGCCCCAGGCGTCCATGCACAGCTCGGCGATGCCAAGGCTGGAGACGGCGTCCACGACCAGGATCGCGTCCGTGCGGCCGGTGACCTCGGCGTAGGCGCGCACGTCGTGCAGCACGCCGGTGGACGACTCGCTGTGCTGCACCAGCACCGCGCGGACGTCGGCGTGGCCGCGCAGCGCCTCGGCGAGGCGGTCGGGTGCGACCGTGTCGCCGTGCGGCGCCGTCAGCTCGATGACCTGCAGGCCGAACGCCTTGCAGATGGCCAGCCAGCGCTGCGCGAAGGCGCCGGCGTTGACGACCACCACGCGGTCGCCGGCCGAGAGCGTGTTGGCGGCAGCGGCCTCCATCGCGCCGGTGCCCGAGCAGGCGATGGTGAGGACGTCCTGCGACGTCTGCACGAGCCGCTTGAGGCCGGCCCGCACCTCCGCGAAGAGCGCGTCGTACTCGGGGGCGCGATGGTGGATCATCGGCCGGGCCATCGCGAGCAGCACTTCGCTCGGCACGGGGGTGGGTCCCGGCGCCATCAGCTGGTACTTCTTCATCGGCTCACGACCTCCTCGGCGGGATCGCGCTCGATACTAGCACGTCGCCACGGGCGCCGGCCGCGCGGCCGAGCGCGGTGACGAAGATCGCGTCGCGGCCGGCGGCGGGCGGCGAGAAGAAGCGCACGACCTCGGCGTCGTAGAACGTCAGCCCGCTGGCGCCGAAGCCGGTGCCGTACGCCGCGAGATAGGCGCGGCCGCCGGCGATGCCGGCCTCGAGGTTGGCCAGGCGATAGCCGCGCTCGCCGAAGCGCTCGAGGATCGCGTCGAGCGGCGCCAGGAAGAAGATGACCGCGGCGGCGTCGCCGCCGATCGGCTGCTCGAGCGTGAGATGGGCCGACTCGCGGCGGAACTCGCCGGCGCGGATCGTCCGCAGTCCCTGCCCCGCCCGGTAGGCGTAGGCGCCGGGCGGCACGCCGTCCACGGCGTTGACGACGAGATAGAGATCCACGAGCCCGCCCGGCACGTCGGCCGCCAGCGGCCGCGTCGCCGCCCACAGCGCCGTCGCCAGCTC
>DASSLH010000116.1:0-2139 GCA_035689625.1 Candidatus Methylomirabilota bacterium
CGCGTCGTCGAGCAGCGCGGCGAGCGCCGCCGCCAGCGCGTCGGGGTCACCGGCCGGCACCAGCGCAGCGTGCGCGTCGTCGAGCACCTCCGCCACGACGCCGACGCGGGCGGCGATGAGCGGCCGTCCGGCGGCCAGGTACTCGAAGACGACCCGCGACATCCCGTCGGACTCGAGCGGCACGTAGAGGCCGACGTCGATGGCGGCCATCACCGCCGGCAGGTCGGGGACGAAGCCGGCGATCATGATCTGCGGCTCGAGCCCGGCCCGCGCGATGGCCGCGCGCAGCGTCGGCTCCATGGCGCCGCGGCCGACGAAGACGATGCGCGGCCGGATGCCCCGCGCGGCCAGTCGCGCCGCCGCCTCGATCACCACGCGATGGCCCTTCATCACGCGCAGGCCGGAGACCAGGCCGACGAGCGGACGCCCCTGCTCGCCGCCGAGGGCCTCGCGCACGCCGGCCGCGGGCGGCGCCGGCCGGTAGGCGTCGACGTCGGCGCCGCCGGCCAGCGTGACGATGCGCTCGGGCGGCAACAGCCCGGCGGCGAGGCACTGGCCGCGGATGGCCTCGGTCACCGCGACCACGAGCGCGGTGGCGCGGCCGTAGAGCCAGCGGTTGGCGGCGTGCGGTCGGATCGCCTGGGCGATGTGGCGCGTGCGCACGATCGGCCGGCCACCGGCCAGGCGCGCGGCGACGGCCGCCAGCCAGTGCTCCTTGCCCCGGTGGACGTGGACGACGTCGCTGGCGGCGATCGCCTCCCGCAGCCGGCGAACGTCGGCCAGGTCGGGGCCCGGCCTCACGCCGCCGGCGAACTCGAACGTCGTGACGTCCGCCACGCCCTCGGCGCGTGCGCGGTCGATCACCGCAGCGTCGCTGCCGCGCCGGCAGCCGAGCGTCACCTGGTGCCCGCGCCGCTCCAACTCGCGCGCGGCCCGGGCCGCCCAGTAGGCGTCGGACGACCAGCCGCGGCAGGAGACGAGGTGCAGGATCCTCATGCGTGCCCCAGGCCGCGGTAGACGTCCTCGACGATGCTCACCGACCGCTCGGGACTGAACTCCGTCGCCGCCCGCCGCCGCCCGGCCTCGCCCATCGCGCGGGCGCGCACGGGATCGACCAAGATCTCGGCCAGCGCGGCCGCCACGCTCTCGGGACGGTCGTCGTCGACGAGACGCCCGGTCTTGCCGTCGAGCACGGTCTCCGGCAGCGCGCCCACGCGGCGGGCCACCACCGGGCGGGCGGCCGCCATCGCCTCCAGCGCCGCGCGGCACGACTCGTCCGAGCCGGCGGCCATCAGCGCGAAGCAGTCGCCGGCGGCGACGACCTCCGGCAGGTCGCGGTCGCGGTAGCCGGTGAAGACGACGCGATGCTGCAGGCCGAGATCGGCCACCAGCTGCTCGAGCCGGCCGCGCCGCTCGCCCTTGCCGACGAGCAGCAGGCGCGCGTCCGGCAGCCGGTCGAGCAGCCGGCGAAAGGCCGTGAGGAGCAGATCGTGGCGCCGGTTGGCGGCGAAGCGCGCGACCGACACGACGACCGGCGCCCTGCCCAGGCCGAACTCGCGGCGGATGCCCTCACCGTCGGCGGAGGCCCGAAAGCGCGGATCGGCCGCGCCGGGGATCCACCACACGCGCTCGGCGGCGATGCCCGCCTCGCGGCAGCGCGCCTCGATCTGGCGTGAGACCGCGAACACGGCGGCAGTGGCGCGGTAGAGCGGGCGCGCGGCCAGCGAGCGATGCACCGAGCGCAGGTTGTGGAACGTCCGGACAAGCCGCGGGCGGCCCCCGTCGGAGCGCCGGGGGCGCAGCGCCAGCGACAGCCAGTGGTCGTGCGAGTGATGCGCGTGCACGATGTCGATCCCTTCGGCGGCCACGACGGCCCGCAGGCGCCTCGCATCGCGGAGCAGATCGAGCGGCGCGACGCGCGGCCGCAGCCGCACGCCGTCCACGAGCGGCACGCCCTCTTCCCGCGCCCGCGCCTCGAAGCGATCGCCCGGCGTCACGGCCAGCAGCACGTGGTGGCCGTGCGCGCGCAGGCCGACGACGAGCCGGATGATCGGATCGGCGCTGCCCGTCCACCAGCGGTTGGCCGCCAGGTGCAGCACGCGCAGCGGCGCCGTCATACGTCGTGGGGGGCCCCGAGAT
>DASSLH010000117.1:0-13919 GCA_035689625.1 Candidatus Methylomirabilota bacterium
CCGGCCGAGGAGAAATCCGCGCTGACGTCGTAGCGCGCCGGCGACACGAAGTGCGCGATCGCCCAGGCGATCAGCAGCGCGGCGGCCACCGCCGCGCCGGCGCCCACCAGCACGCCGACGAACATCTCGAGCCGCCCCGGCGCGCGCTCACGACGCCGCATGGGGCGATTGGGCCCTCGAACGATGAGAAGCGCGTGAAGGCCGGATGAGAATGCTCTCATCGCCGCGGCGCCAATTGCCGCGGCCGGCGGCGGCGAGACACAATCGTGGCCACGCAGGAGGGGGCCGATGATGGCTCGGTGGCTCGCGATCGACGTCGCCTGGGGGCTCGTGGCGTTCTGCCTGTGGCTGCCGCTGATTCCCGCCGCCCGGCGCCTGCGCGTGCCGGGTGCGGTGGCCGTCGCCGCCACCGCGGGCTGGCTGGCGGCGCGGCTGGTGCTCTCGGCGCTGTCGTTGCGCTTTCGCTAGGCGGCGCCCAGCGGCGACACGCCGAGGTCGCGCGCCAGCGCGTTGACCAGCCCCAGCAACGTCGCGTTGAGGGGAATACCCTCGCGCCGGCGGCGCGTCTCGCTCTCGGCCTCCGGCTCGCCGGCGACGAGCACGCGCGCCTGGCCCTCGGCCGGCGCCGTGGACTTCACGGAGTCGAGCATGTCGTCCATGTCGCGCCTGAAATCCGCCAGCGGGCGGAAGCGCTCGGGATCGATCGCCGCGAAGCAGTGGCCGACGTCCTGCTTCTTCGCCTCGTAGCGGCCGGCGCGCTGGAAGAGGTCGCCGTACGTCGCGCCGGGCAGGACGCCGGAGAGGATGTCCACCATCATGCCGAGGCCGTAGCCCTTGTGCCCCCCGAGCTCGCGGCTGCCGCCGAGCGGCGACATCAGCCGGTGCTTCATCGCGATGTCGGGGTCGGTCGTCGGCTCGCCCTGCTCGTCCAGCGCCCAGCCGGCCGGGATCGGCTTCTTCCAGCGGCTGGCGATGCGCAGCTTGCCGGCGGCGACCGTGGTGGTGGCCATGTCGAGCACGAAGGGCGCGTGGCGTCCGGCCGGCGCCGCGAACGAGATCGGGTTGGTGGACAGCTTCGGCTCGCGCCCGAACGTCGGCACCATCGCGACGTAGGGCGAGTTCGTCGTCGCCAGCCCCAGCATGCCGTGCTCGAGCGCCATCATCGAGTAGTTCGCGGCGGCGCCGAAGTGGCCGGAGTTGCGCACGGTGACGATGCCGATGCCGAACGTGCGGGCCTTGTCGATGGCCAGCCGCATGGCCAGCGTGGAGACGTAGTGGCCGAGGCCCTTGGCGCCGTCGTAGAGCGCGGTGGCCGCGCTGTCCCGCACGAGGACCGGGTCGGCCTCCATGACGATGAAGCCCTGGCGCCACAGCTCGTGGTAGCGCGGCAGCATGTCGATGCCGTGCGAGTCCACGCCCCGCAGATCCGTCCTCACCATCAGCGCCGCCGTGATGTCCGCTCGCGCCCGCGGCATCTTCATCGCCACCAGCGCCGCCGTGATGAACTCCGTCAACGTCGTGTGCGAAATCAGCGTCGGCGTCTCCGCCATGGGGATCTCCTACAACCCTGTGATTTTTATCCCGGAGTTCTTCAGCTTGTAGCGGCGGTTGATCGTCGCCAGCACGGCGGTGATGCCCTCCAGCGGCCCGGCGTTGGCGAGTGCCCCGACGTCGATCACGCGCAGGCCCAGCGAGCGGCCCAGCGCGGTGACGGTTTCCTTGGCGGCGGCGTCGGCGCCGCACAGGAGCAGGTCACACTCGATCGGATGCTCGGCGTCGGCCAGCTCGTGGGCGGCGATGTGGTGGAACGCGGCGACCACGCGCGCCTGGGGCAGCAGCGCCTGCACTTCCTCGGCCGAGGAGCCGGCCGCCGGCGGCGTGAACAGGCGCGGCCCGCCGAACGTCAGCGGCACGACCGTGCTCACCACGACCTTGCCGCGGCAGGCCTCGCGCGTCTCCGGTAGCGTGGCGGCCAGGCCGGTGGCCGGCAGCGCGACGACGACGATCTCGCCGAGCCCGGCCGCCTCGGCGTTGGTGTGGCCGACGATCGGGATCGCGTGGGCGGCGTCGCGCAGCTCGACGGCCTTGGCCTTCGCGCGCTCGGCGTCGCGCGAGCCGATGATGATCGAGTGGCCCACCTGGGCCCAGCGCACGGCCAGGCCGGCGCCCTCCTTGCCGGTACCGCCGAGGATCGCGATGTTCACGGGACGATCTCCTATCGGAAGATGTCGCGGGCGGGATCGCGCAGCAGGCTCTTGCTGCCTTCCTCGCTCGCCGCCAGTGCCAGCCCGCGCACGATGACCGCCGGGATGCGGTCGAGCTTGCCCATCACCGGCTCGGCGGCGGCGGCCAGCTCGTCGGCGATGGCGAGAATCGTGGCCTGCAGCGGGCGGCCGGCCGGGTCGCGCTCGCCGAGGTAGCTGCGGAGCGGCGCGAAGCCGGCGACGCCGATGGCGATGTTCACCAGGCCCTCGCGCCAGGGCCGGCCGAAGGTGTCGGCGACGATCACGTGCACGTCGTGGCCGGTCGCCGCCCGCACCGCGTCGCGGAAGGCCCGCGCCGAGCGGTCGGGGTCCTGCGGCAGCAGCGCGACCATGTCGGTGTCCACGTTGGACTGGTCCACGCCGGCGTTGGCGCAGACCCAGCCGTGGTGCGTCTCGGTCACCAGCACGCCGCGGTCCATGCGCACGATGCGCCGCGACTCGCGCAGGATCACCTCGATGAGCCGCGGATCGCGCCCGAGCTCGACGGCGAACGTGGTGGCCATCGTCGACGGCGTGATCCCGGACAGGCGCAGCAGGCGGTTCTCGGACTTCGACAGGATCTTCTGGCTGAGCACGACCACGTCGCCGGCGGCCACGGGCGTTCGCTGTCGCGCGGCGGCGTCGAGCACGAGGCGGGCGACATCGTCGCCCGGCCGCACCTCGCCGATGCCCTCGATGCCGATCACCTCGTAGCGCGGCGGCATGCTCAGCCGAGCGCGGCCGGCCGCACGCCGACCAGCCGCTGGGGCAGCTTCCAGCGCGCGAGCCGCTCGCGGCTCTCGGTGCCGGCGCCCTCGGCCAGCAGCGCGACGAGATCTTCCGGCGCGTCGATGTCCAGGCCGAGCCCGCGCAGGCGCACGACGACGGGTGAGAGCCCGAGCCCGCGCGCCGCGGTCAGGTGGTTGTCGAACGATGGCTCGCCGAAGCGCAGCCGCATCGCCCCCGGCGGGCTCAGCAGCGCGCCGTTGGTGCCCAGCCCCGAGCGCGAGGGCGCGAGCACCACCGCCGGCGGCGCCGCCAGGGCGTCCAGCAGCGCGCGGATCTCCTCGCGCGTCACGCACGGCACGTCGCCGGGGATCGTGAGGAACGCGCGGGCGCCCAGGCGCAGGGCCTCGGCCTGGGCGGTGGCGACGGCCGCGGTGTGCCCGCGGTTGTCGGGCTCGGCCAGCGGCTCGGCCCCCAGGCCGCGCGCGATGGCGGCCACCTCCGGCTCGCGGGTGACGACCCAGACGTGATCGAGGCCGGCGGCCCCGAGCGCGCGCAGCACGTCCACCAGCATCGCGCGCGCGAGCTCGCGGCGCTCGGGGCCGTCGAGCACGCGCATGAGGCGCTGCTTGGCGTTGGCGACGTCCTTGACGGGGACGGCGGCGACGAGCATACGGGAGGAGTCTACGCCATCACGCCGCCAGCACCCGGCGGGCCAGCGCGATCTCGCTGGCGTGGTCGGTCATCACGATGTCGGCGGCGACGGCGCGCACGCCCGCGCGCTCGAGGGCCGGCGCCAGCGCGGCGTCGCGCGTGTCCACGAGCAGGGTGGAGAGCCACGGCGCGTAGGCGGCGGCGACGCCCAGCGGCGAGACCTCGAGGCCGCGCGCGCGCATCAGCCGGCCGGCGGGCCCGCTGACCGGCGCGCCGCCCACGATGGGGCTGACGCCGACGACCGGCGCCCGCGCCGCCCCCAGCGCGTCCACGATGCCGGGCACGGCGAGGATCGGCGCGATCGACGTCACCGGGTTCGACGGGCACACGACGATCCGCTCGGCGGCGGCGATCGCCTCCAGCACGCCCGGCGCCGGCCGCGCGCTCGCGGCGGCGTCGTACTCCACGGCGACGACCTCGCCCTGCGCCTTGTCGCGCACGAAGTATTCCTGGAACGCCAGCCGCGCCTGGGTCGTGGTGACGACCGTGCGCACCGGGTCGTCGCTCATCGGCAGCACCCGCGCGCCCACGCCGAGATCGGCGGCCAGCCGCGCGGTCACCGCCGACAGAGGCGTGCCGGCGCGCAGCGCGGCCGTGCGCATGAGGTGGGTCGCCAGGTCGCGGTCGCCGAGGCTGAACCACGTCGGCGCGCCGAGCGTCGCCAGCGTCTCCAGGCATCGGAACGTCTCGTCGGCGCGCCCCCAGCCGCGGGCGACGTCGAGCACCCCGGCCAGCGCGTAGGTGACGCTGTCCAGGTCCGGCGAGACGTGCAGGCCCCACACCTCGGCGTCGTCACCGGTGTTGACGACGATCGTGAGCTCGGGGGGCGCAAGGCAGGCGACGAGGCCGCGGAGCAGCTTGGCGGCGCCGGTCCCCCCGGCGAGCGCCGTGAGCCGCATCGTCCGATGTCCTCAGCCGCCCGCCGCTTCGCGAAGCGTCCACAGCGCGCTGCCGCCGCGCCAGGCGTAGAGGCCGACGCCGGGGCGGCCGGCCAGCGCCGGCGGCAGCGCGACCTCGGGGACGGGGATGAAGCCGAAGCGGATCCAGACGCGATCGAGGCCCTGGGGGCGGGTGTAGATCGTCGCGGCGCCGAGGGCCACGGCGTGGTCGAGCGCGGCGGCGACGAGCTGGCCGGCGATCTCGAGCGGGATTCTTGTATTTGCCGTCGGGGCGCCTGCGCGCCCGACGGTCGGCGAATCGGCCCGCGTGTCGATGATTGGGCCGTGCAGCATCGCGGTGGCGGCGTGCCGCTCGGCGGCCAGCGCGCCGACGAGGCGCTCGCCGCCGTCGCCGGCCATCCACGCGCCCCAGGCGAAGGCGACGGGCTCGGGCCACGGGATGGCGGCGAAGTCGAACAGCGCGCGCGCTCCGGCGGCGTCGGTCAGCGGCCGATAGCCGACGTCCTGCCAGACCCGGGGGAGCGTCGCGGAAGCAACCGAGGGAGCGGACGACGCGTCGCTCGGGGGCGGCGCCGACCGCGGGGCGGCGGCCCGAGGGGCCCCCGCCCGGCTGCCCGCCCTACTTCTTGCCAAGCACCGTGTCCTTCAGGCTCTTGGCCAGGCGGAACTTGCACACGCGCTTGGCCGGGATCTTGATGGGCTCACCGGTCTGGGGATTGCGGCCGATGCGCGCCTTCCGGTTCGCCAGCACCAGCTTGCCGAAGCCCGGCAGCACGAAGGCGCCGCTCTTCTTCGCCTCGCGCGATGCGAGCGCGAGCGTCTCGTCCAGCACGCCCTCGATCTGCTTCTTCGAGAGATTGGTTTTCTCGGCGAGATGGGCCAGCGTCGCGGACTTCGTCATCGTCTTCGCCACAGGAGCCTCCTATCGAGCGGGGTGAGTGAGTGCGAGACGCATTAATACCACAGCCAGTGAAGCACGGCTACCGCTGCGTGAACCGGAACTCGCCCGACGCGATCAGGCGGCGATAGGAACCGAAGCGCGCCTCCGCGTCGTCCACCCGATCGAGCGCCGAGAGCGCCTCCTCGCCGTCCTCGAAGCGCCGCACGACGTTGTAGAGCGTGTCGCGCTCGGCCGGCCGGCGGCCGGCGTCGCGGATCCAGCGCCGCAGCTCGGCGGGACCGACGAGCTGGCCGTACTGCGCGCCGGCCGACGTGGAGATCGACTCGTTGATGAGCGTGCCGCCGAGGTCGTTGGCGCCGGCGTCGAGGAGCGCCTGCGCCAGCTTTGGTCCTTCCTTCACCCAGGACGCCTGGATGTTGCGCAGCACGGGGCCCAGCAGCACGCGGGCGAGCGCGTGCATGCGGATGACCTCGACGCCGGTGGCGCCGGGGCGCACGCCCTCGACCAGCGCCTTGCTGTACATCGGCGCCTCGCTGTGGATCAGCGAGAGCGGGACGAACTCGGTGAAGCCGCCGGTGTCCTTCTGGATGGAGCGCAGCAGCGCCATGTGGCGCACCCAGTGGCCCGGCGTCTCCACGTGCCCGTACATGATGGTGGAGGTCGTGCGGATGCCGAGCGCATGGGCGGTCGTGATGACCTCCAGCCACTGGTCCACCGTGATGCGCCCGCGCGCGATGCGATCGCGGATGGCCTGGTCGAGGATCTCGGCCGACGTCCCCGGCAGCGTGCCGAGGCCGGCGTCCTTCAGCTCGCGCAGGTAGTCCTTGATGGGCAGCCCCGAGCGCACGGAGCCGTACAGCACCTCCTCGGGCGAGAAGGCGTGCAGGTGCAGCCGCGGCAGCGCCGCCTTCAGAGCGCGCGTGAGGTCGATGTAGAAGCGGCCGTCGAGCTTGGGCGGCAGCCCGGCCTGGATGCAGACCTCGGTGGCGCCCAGCTCCCACGCCTCGCGGGCGCGCCGCACGACCTCGTCGATCGGCAGGAAGTAGCCCTCCTCCTCGCGGTGGTCGCGCGAGAAGGCGCAGAAGCCGCAGTGCTTGATGCAGACGTTGGTGAAGTTGATGTTGCGGTTGACCACGTACGTCACCACGTCGCCCACGTGGCGCCGGCGCAGCTCGTCGGCGGTGAGCGTGAGCGCGAGCAGGTCGCGCCCGGTCGTGGTGGCCAGCACGTCGGCCTCGGCCACCGAGACCTCGGCGCCGTCGAGCGCGCGGGCGAGGATGCCGCGGACCTCGCGCGAGACCGAATCCAGGGCGGCGGTCAGGTTACCAGCGTCGCCAGAGCTCATGCGATTCCCTCACGAGGCCGTCGGCGTCGACCAGCGCGCGCACGCGCGCGCGCAGTCCCTCGTCGAGGAACTCGGCGCGCGTGGCGTACTCCGGGTAGATCGCCAATCGCTCGCGGAGCCGGAAGCCCTCACCCTCCGTGGCCGCGCGCAAGGCGCGCAGCCCCGGCCAGGGCTTCTCGGGGTTGATGTGATCCGGCGTCAGCGGCGAGATGCCGCCCCAGTCGTTGAGCCCGGCGGCCAGCAGCCGCGGGTACACGTCCGGCGTCAGGTTCGGCGGCGCCTGGAGGTTGATCTCGGGGCCGAGCACGAGGCGGGCGACCGCCAGCGTGCGCAGCAGGTCGTCGAGGGTGGGTTCCGGCGCATTCCGCATGGGAATGCGTGGCTTGGCCCGAAAATTCTGAATGATCACTTCTTGAATATGGCCCCACTGCTCGTGCAGGTCGCGAATCGCCACGAGGGCGTCCACGCGCTCGCGCGGCGATTCTCCGATCCCGATCAGGATCCCGGTGGTGAAGGGGATGCCGTGCTTGCCGGCCAGCGCGATGGTCTTGAGCCGCCGCGCCGGCACCTTGTCGGGCGCGTTGTCGTGGGCGAGGCCGGGGGCGAGCAGCCGCTCGGCGACCGTCTCCAGCATGAGGCCCATGCTGACGTTGACCTCGCGCAGGGCGGCCAGGTCGCGCTCGCCCATCACGCCGGGGTTGGCGTGCGGCAGCAGCGCGGACTCGGCCAGCGTGAGCTCGCACATCGCGCGCAGGTAGCCCAGCGTCGTGCGCTGCCCGTGCCGCGCCAGGAACGCGCGGTGCTCGGCGAACGCCGCCTCCGGCTTGTCCCCCAGCGAGAACAGCGCCTCCTTGGCGCCCGCCCGCGCGCCGGCCTGGACCAGCGCCACGACCTCGTCCGGCGTCAGCGTGCGCGCGCCCGGCTCGCCGGGATCGCGCCGGAACGTGCAGTAGCCGCAGTAGTCGCGACACAGGGTGGTCAGCGGGACGAAGACCTTGGCCGAGAACGTGACGGTTCGCCCGCGCCCGCGGTCGCGCACCTCGCCGGCGCGCGCCAGCAGCTCCGGCAGCGCCGCCGCCGGCGCCTCGATCAGCGTGCACGCCTCGCCGTGCGTGATGGTGGTGGCCGTGGAGATCATCGACTGTTCTTCCGCCGTCGAGCGGGCTTTCGGCGGCTGACTCGACGGGCGGAGCCACGCGCTCCTCTGGCCAGGCCACCGGCGGTCCGACCCGACCGCGCGGCTCTCGCTACAACCGGCATAACCTCGTGCGCGAAGCGCATGAGGTTGTCCAGCACCGACGGCAAATCCTGGTGCGTGGGATCCCACACGAAGTGGGTGACGCCGAGGTCGGCGTAGCGGCGGATGTCGGCCATGACTTCGTCGGCGGTGCCCTGGAAGAGCGGGCGCTCGCCGGCCGGCGGCTTCATGCGCTTGGGCCGCACCTCCATCGGCACGCGGATCGTCAGCGTGATGCGCTCGGGATCGCGCCCGGCGTCCTTGGCCCACTGCTTGATCTGGCGCACGCGCGCGCCGTAGGCGTCGGGCAGCAGCAGCCCCGGCGGGCGCAGGATGATCGGATGCCAGCCGTCGCCCAGCCGCGCGGCGCGCCGGACGGCGGCGTCGGTGTGGCCGCCGATCCAGATCGGGATGCCGCCGGTCTGCACCGGCTTGGGCAGCGCGTGCACGGCGGAGACGCTGACGTAGCGGCCGCGGAACGTCACCGGGTCGGTCGTCCACGTCTGGCGCATGAACGTCAGGTACTCGTCGGTGACCGCGCCACGCTCCTCGAACGGCGGCGCGCCGAGCGCCTCGAACTCCTCGCGCAGCCAGCCGACGCCGGCGCCCAGGATGATGCGGCCGCCCGAGAGCCGGTCGAGCGTGGCCAGCATCTTGGCGGTCACCAGTGGGTGGCGGTAGGGAACGACCAGCACGCTGGTGCCGAGCCGCGCCCGGCGCGTCGCCCGCGCCAGCGCGCCGAGCAGCGCGAGCGGCTCGAGGTAGTCCTGGGCGGCGCCGCCCGGCAGCTGGCGCGTCGTCGAGTAGGGATAGACGGAACGCGCCATCGAGGCCGGCAACACGACGTGATCGGTGACGAAGATGGAGGCGTAGCCGAGCGCGTCGGCGCGCGTCGCCATCGCCAGGACCTGGTCGGGTTTGGCCAGCGGGCCGCGGCCGGGAAGCGAGATGCCGAACTCCACGACTCCCTCCGGAAGAGGCAACGCTCGGTGACGCCCGCTCATAGTAGGGCACGCCTGCGGGCATTGCAACGACGCCGGCGCAATGCGCTTCATCGTCCCGCGCCGAGCCGTTATGCTGAGGCGCGATGCCGACCTCGACGCGCAGCGCCGTCGCGCCCTCACGGCGCTGGCTGATGTGGGGCGTGCCGGCCACGGTGTTCTTCGTCGGATTCTTCCACCGCGCGGCGCCCGGCGTCATCGCGCGCGACCTGATGCAGAGCTTCGGCATCACCGGCGCCACCGTCGGCCTGCTCGCCGCCACCTACTTCTATCCGTACGCGGGGCTGATGGTGCCGGCCGGCCTGCTGCTCGACGCGTGCGGGCCGCGCCGCGTGCTGGCCGCCGGCGGCGCCGTCATGGGCATCGGCGCGCTCGTCATGGGGCTGGCGCCGAGCACGGCGGTGCTGTTCACCGGGCGCTTCCTCGTCGGCCTCGGCGCCGCCGCCACGTTCATCGGCACGCTCAAGGTCGCGGCGGCGTGGTTTCCGCCCGCGCAGTTCGGCCTGCTGGCGGCGCTCACGGCCACCGTCGGCGTCGCCGGCGCGCTGGCCTCGACGCTGCCGCTGGCGGCGCTGGTGGACGTCGTCGGCTGGCGCGCCGCGGTCGGCGGCGTCGGCGTCGCGACGCTGGTGGCCGCGACGCTCTGCCTGCTGGTCGTGCGCGACCGGCCGCCCGGCGCGAGCGCCGGCGGCGGCGAGACGCTGCGCGAGGTCCTCGGCGGCGCCGCGCGCGTGCTGCGCAACCGGCACACGTGGCCGCCGTTCCTGGCGTTCTTCTGCCTGTACTCCGTGGCTGGCAACCAGATGCTGTGGCTGGTGCCCTACCTGCGCGACGTGCACGGCCTCGGCCTGCGCCAGGCGGCGTTCTACGCGACGGCCACGTCGCTCGCGCTGCTGGTCGCCGCGCCGGCCACCGGCTTCGTGTCCGACCGGCTGCTCGGCCGCCGCAAGGCGCCGTTCGTCGCGCTGACCGGCGCGCAGTGCGTGCTGTGGATCGTGTTCGTCGCCACGCTCGGCAGGCTGCCGCTGCCGGCGCTCTACGCGCTGCTGTTCGCGATGGGCCTGGCCGGCGCTGCGTTCGTGCTGGTGTGGCCGATGGGCCGCGAGGTCAACCCGCCGCACCTCGACGGCGTCGCGGTGGCCGTCGTGAACTTTGGCGGCTTCCTCGGCGCCGCGCTCACGCAGGGACCGATCGGCGCGGTGCTCGACGCCCGCTGGGCCGGCGCGATGGTCGACGGCGCCCGCCGCTACCCGCTGGCGGCGTACCGCGACGCGTTCGCGGTCTGCGCGGCGCTGACCGCCGCGGCCGTGCTGCTCAGCCTGCTGGTGCGGGAAACTCACGCGCGTAACATCTACACGGCGCTGCGGCCGGTCGCCGACGCCTGAGTCGGCGGGGCGGTGGCCCCCAGACATTCGGCGGGCCGGGCGGGGTGCCAGTGCTATCATCGCCGAGGCTCCTCTTCGTCCCGGAGCCGCGCGGCAAATGGCTGTGAACTTGACCCGAAACGCGAATCAGCGCAGTCTCGTACCCGGGACTGCGCGCCTCATCACGCGGCTGGCGACGCCGGGAGTTCCGGCGGCGACCGCTTCCGCCGGCCCCTCGGGCCGGTAGGGGCAGAGCGGGACGGCATGCGGCTGGCGTCCAAGATCTTCCTCGGGTTCTCGCTGGTCATCGTGCTGCTGGCGGGGGTGGGTGTCCTCAGCCTCCGCGCCGTCGGCCGCCTGGTGTCGCTCAACCGGGAGGTCGCCAGCGAGACGCTGCCCGCGCTCCGGCTGACCGGGGGCGTGCGCGACGCGATGCTCGCGCTGGCGCGGCTGGAGGCCCGGTTCACCATCCTGCGCGACCCCCGCTACTTGACCGTCTGGCGCCAGCGGGCCGAGGAGGCGCGCGCCGACCTCGACCGGCTGCGCGGCTTCGCGCGCACCGATGCCGAGTCGGCGAACCTCGCCGCCGCCATCGACGCCTTCGCGCGCTATCGCGAGGCCGTGCTGGCCGAGCAGGCGACGTTGCTGGCCGAGCGCGGCCGGCCCTCGCCGATCGGTGAGCCGGCGGGCCGGGCGCTGGCCGAGCGCGTGGAGGCGAGCCTGGAAGCCCTGCAGGAGGCGACGCACGGCCGCGTGCAGCGCGCGCAGGCCGAGGTCGCGCGGCTGGAGACGCGCACGTGGACCGGCGTGATCGTGGCGCTGGCCGCGGCGCTCGGCCTGGCGCTGCTCACCACCGCGGTGATCGCGCTGCGCATCACGCGCTCGCTGCGGCGGCTGTCGGCGGCGACCACCGCGGTGGCGGCCGGCTCGTTCCGCGATCCGCTGCCGGCCGAGGGGCGCGACGAGGTCAGCGTGCTGGCGCGCGCGTTCAACGCGATGGCCGCGCGCCTGCGTCAGCTCGACGAGATGAAGGAGGAGTTCTTCGCCACGCTCTCCCACGAGCTGCGCTCGCCGCTGACCTCCGTGCGCGAGGCCTCGCACCTGCTGGCCGACAGCGTGGCCGGGCCGCTCACGCCCAAGCAGGCCCGGCTGGTGGACATCATCCAGCGCTCCTCCGACCGCCTGCTGCGGCTGGTCAACCAGATCCTCGACATCTCGCGGCTGCGGGCCGGCCTGCTCCCGCTGGCGCGGGGGCCGGTGGACCTCGACCGGCTGGTGGCACGCGCGGCCCACGAGCTGCGCCCGCAGGCCGAGGAGGCCGGCGTCACGGTGGAGCGCGACCGGGTGGGCCAGCGGTTCGTCATCGACGGCGACGAGGACCGCCTGCTGCAGGTCGTCGTGAACCTGCTCGCCAACGCGATCCGGTTCACGCCGGCGGCCGGGCGCGTCATCGTGCGCGTCGTGGACGCCGGTGCCGAGTGCGAGGTGCAGGTGGAGGACACCGGCCTCGGCATCCCGGCCTCGGAGCTGCCGCACATCTTCGAGAGCTACCGGCAGGCGCACCTGGGCAAGGGCGGCACCGGGTTGGGGCTCTCCATCGTGCGCGGCCTCGTGCAGGCGCACGGCGGCCGCGTGACCGTCGAGTCGCACGAGGGCAAGGGCAGCCGGTTCACCGTGCTGCTGCCGCGGGAGGCGCGCGCGGCATGAGGCGCGGGCTGGCGCTGCTCGCCGTCGCCCTCGCCGTGACGGGCTGCGCGGCGTGGCCGTTCGGGCGCGGTTCCGCGCGCCTGGCCGAGGCCGATCGCCTCGCGCGCAGCGGCGACTGGGGAGCGGCGGTCGCCGCCTACGACGATTACCTGGCCCGCTATCCCGACACCGCGGCGGCGCCGCGCGCGCAGGAGAGCCGCGAGACGGCCGCCTCGATGGTGGCGGCGCGCGCGGAGCTGGCGCGGCTGCGCGTGGAGGTCGCGCGGCTGCGCGACGAGCTGGCCCGCCGCGAGAGCGATCTCACGCGCGTGCGGCAGGAGGCTGATCGCCTGCGCGCGGACCTCGAGCGCCTCAAGCAGATCGACCTCCGACTGGAACGCAAGCAATGAAGAGAAAGATCCTGGTCGTCGACGACGACACCGCCATCGTGGAAGTGCTCGAGATGCGGCTGGCCGCCATGGGCTACGACGTCACGGCGACGGCCGACCCGCAGACGGCCACCGACGCCGTCGAGCGCACGCGCTTCGACCTGGCGCTGATCGACCTGCGCATGGCGCCGACGGACGGCATCGCGCTGATGGAGGCCGTCCACGCGCGCCAGCCGCGGCTGCCGGTGCTGATCATGACCGCCCACGGCACCATCGAGACGGCGGTGGACGCCGTGCAGCGCGGCGCCTTCGACTACCTCACCAAGCCGTTCCTGCGCGACGAGCTGCGCGCGAAGATCGCCCGCGCGCTCAACAGCCGCCGGTGGGCGCGCGACCGCGAGCGCCTGCTGACGGTCGGGCAGACGCTGGCGTCCTCGGGCATCATGGCGCGCGTGCTGGACGCGGTCGCCCAGGGCGCGGTGGAGACGACGGAGGCCGACCGCTGCGTCGTGTTCCAGCAGGAGCACGGCCGGCTGGTCCCGATGGCCAGCGCCGGCTCGCCGCCGCCGTCGTGGCCGGCGCTGGAGGCGGCCGCCGCGGCCGCGATGTCGCAGGGGCTGCCGGTGACGTTCCCCGGCAACGAGACGGGCGCCATCGTCGCCGCGCCGCTCGTCGTGCAGAAGGGCCCGACCGGCGCGCTCGTGATCGAGACGGCCCGGGGCATCGAGCCCAACGAGGACGACCTCGAGCTGCTGGCGCTGTTCTCGTCGCAGGCGGCCGTCGCCGTGCGCACGACGCACGAGCTCGAGGGCCTGCGCAGCGGCGCGCTGGCGGCGCTCGGCCGCATGGCCACGCAGGTGGCGCACGAGCTGAAGAACCCGCTGGCCGGCCTGCGGCTCTACGCGCGCCACCTCGAGCAGCGCCTGGCCAAGGGTGGCGACACCGAGGGCGTGGGCCTGGCGCAGAAGATCACCTCGACGGTCGATCACCTGGCGACGGTGGTGCAGGAGATCACCGCGTTCGGACGGCCGCCCGAGCTGCACCGCGCCCCCGCCTCCCTGCACGCGCTGCTCGACGAGTGCGTGACGTTCGCGCGGGCCAAGTGCGAGACGCCGGGCATCGAGGTCGTCCGCGCCTACGACCCCTCCTGTCCGGTCGCCCTGTTCGACGTGCGCGAGCTGCGCAAGGCCTTCCTGAACCTCGTCATCAACGGGCTGGAGGCGCTGGCGCCCGGCGGCCGGCTGACGGTGAGCACCGGCTACTCGGCCGACACCCGCACGGTGACGATCGTGATCGAGGACACCGGCTGCGGCATGAGCGACGAGACGCTGTCGCGCGCGTTCGACCTGTTCTTCACGACCAAGCCGCAGGGCAGCGGGCTCGGCATGGCGCTGGCGCGCTCGGTCGTGGACCT
>DASSLH010000118.1:0-4847 GCA_035689625.1 Candidatus Methylomirabilota bacterium
AGGCGCCGTAGTCCATGTCCTGGATCGTGTAGGCGGCCTCCTTGGCCAGCGCGACGGCGGTCGGGCTGAAGGCTGCCAGCGTCGCGGCCAGCGCGGTCGTCTCCCGCTCGAGGTCCGCGCGCGGCACCAGCCGGCTCACCAGCCCCATGTCGAAGGCCTCGCGGGCGCTCACCGGCTCGCCCGACAGGATCATCAGCAGGCCGCGCTTGCGGCCGACGGCGCGCAGGATCGGCGCCATGACGACGAGCGGCAGCAGCCCGACCTTGATCTCGGGCAGCCCGAACACCGCGTCGTCGGCGGCGATCACCAGGTCGGCACCGGCCGCCAGGCCGCAGCCGCCGGCCAACGCGTAACCGTGCACCTGGGCGATGATCGGCGTGCGCATGCGCGCCATCGTCTCCAGCATCCGGGCCAGGCCGCCGAACGACTGGCGCGCCTGCAGCGTGGTGCCGCGGTCGCCCACGCCCTTGAGGTCGGCGCCGGCGCAGAACGCCTTGTCGCCGGCGCCGGCCAGCACGATCACGCGCGACGCCGGGTCGGCCTCGGCCTGGGCGAGGGCGGCTTCCAGCTCGCGCAGCATCGTGACCGAGAGCGCGTTGCGCACCTCGGGCCGGTTCAGCGTGATGCGCGCCACGCCGTCGGCGAGCGACGTCAGCAGCGTCTCGTACGCCATCACTCCCCCACCAGGTCGAGGTACTGCTTGAGGATGCGGGCGGTCGCGCCCCAGATCGTCACGTCCCGGTAGTCGTAGAAGTAGATGTCGCGCTCGACGCCGTCGCGCTCCCAGCGCTCGACGCGAAAGCAGCCGCGGTCGAGCAGCGCCGCCACCGGCACCTCGATGACCTTCTCGATCTCCTCGCCGTCCGGCTGCCAGACGACGGCACCGCGTACGCAGCCGACCCAGGGTGTGATGACGAACTGCGTGGCGAACGTCTCGGTGTCGTCGAGCAGCCCGAGCGGCTCGACGTGCGAGGGCGCCAGGCCCACCTCTTCCTCCGCCTCCCGCAGCGCGGCGGCCAGGTCGTCGGCGTCCTCGGGATCCACGCGGCCGCCCGGGAACGAGATCTGTCCGGCATGGTGGCCCACGTGCTGCGTGCGCTGGGCGAACACGAGATGGGCCTCGCCGCGATCCACGATCGGCACCAGCACCGCCGCGCGCACGAGCGCTCCCGGCGGCACCACGCGCCGGGCGCGGCCGGCCAGCCGCGCGCGCGTACGGGCCACCAGCTCGTCGACGCGCATGCGCTCAGGCGAACCGGACGACGACGCTGCCCAGGCGCGTGTACGTCGCGCGCACGGTGTCGCCGGCGGCCGGACGCAGCAGCTTGGACACCGAGCCCGTCATGACGATGTCGCCGGCGCGCAGCGCCAGCCCGCGCGTGCCGAGGTGATTCGCCACCCAGGCCAGCGAGTTGAGCGGGTTGCCCATGACCTCGGCCGCCGTGTTCGTCGCCGCGCGCGCGCCGCTCTGCTCGTAGAGGAGCCCTTCGAGCGCGAGATCCAGGCCGGTGATCGGCGTCAGGGCGCCGCCCAGCACGACGGCGACCGCATAGACGCCCTCGGCGATGACGTCGGTGCCGGTCGGCTTGCCGCCGTAGCGGAAGTCCACCAGCTCCAGCGCCGCCAGCGCGCCCTCCACGGCCGTCGCCGCCCGGGCCGGCGTCACGCCGGGGCCGGCCAGGTCGCGCCGCATGACGAACGCGACCTCGGCCTCCACCGCCGGCGCGGTGAAACGCGTGAACGGCACCTCGGCGCCGCTGGCCAGCACGCCGGAAGCGAGCAGGAACGCACAGCCCGGCTCGGTGAGCTGGTTGGCCTCCTGCGCCGCGCGGCCCGTGAACGCGGCCTTCCAGCCGGCCAGCCGCTCGCCGCGCGCGATCAGCGCCTCGCGCAGGCGATCTTGCAGGCGGTAGGCCTCGGCCAGCTCGAGCCGGCGGCCCTGCTCGCTCGGCGGCCGGTGAGGCCGCGCCTCGCCCCGGGCGGCGACGAACTGCTCGATCAGCGCCTCGTCGGAGACCACGCTTGCGTCAGCCCTGCGCGTGCCCGGCGCGGACGGCGTCCCGCACCGCGGTCATCACCTGCCCGGCGCGGGCGCGGATGACGAGGTCGGCGTCGCGGTCGAAGACGACCGGCGGCCGGACCTCGAGGAAGCACGCGGCCCGCCGGTCGGCCTCGAGCGTGGGCATGGCCCTCGCAGCGTAAAGCGTCAGGCGGCGCCTCGCAAGGCTCACGCCGCCGCCGGCGGCAGCGTGCGCCGCAGCCACAGCACGCAGCCCGCGAACACCGCCGCCGAGACGAGCGCGGCGAGCGCGTTGGCCTCGCGGCCCCCCACGGTGGCGCCGAGCGCGGTCTGCAGCGTGTAGACCGCGTTGTTGACGACGTGGCAGACGATGCACGGCAGCGTGCTGCCGGTCATCTCGGCCACGAAGCCCAGGTAGAGGCCGAGCGCGAAGGCCAGCAGCATGTGCACCGCCGAGATGTCGACGTGCAGCGCGGCGAACGACGCGCTGGCAGCGAGGATCGCCGCCGCCGGCCGCCAGTGCTCGCGCAGCCGCGCCTGCATGTAGCCCCGAAAGAAGATCTCCTCGGCGCCGCCGGCGGCCACCGCGAGCACCACGACGGCCGCGAAGAGATCGGGCCCGGTGGTGCCCTCGAGCAGCGTGCGGATGAGCTGCAGCGAGCCGCGATCGTTCACGTGGGCCAGCACCGTCAACGAGTCGAGCGCCTGGCCGAGTGCCAGCAGCCCCAGCGTGGCGACGATCAGCGTCGTGCCGTTCTCGCGGCCGGGCAGCAGGCGCAGCCGCGCGGGATCGAGCGGCCGCACGACGAGCACCAGCGTGAGCAGCAGCCCCGCCGAGGCGGCCAGGCTGCCGGCCAGCAGGCCCGGCAGCGTACGCACCAGCGTGGCCTCGGGGACGTCGGGATAGATCGAGCGCAGCACCTCGACGGCGACGCCGGTGGTGGCGAAGATGCCGGCCACCGCCGCCAGGTACGTCGCGAACACGTGCCAGGGCCGCCCCGGCGCCTCCTTCATCGAGCGCGCTAGAGCGCCGGCCGGCGCCCGCGCCCGTCGAAGGCCTGCTCCCACGCGTGCCCGAGCCGCAGCACGGTCGCCTCGTCGAACGGACGTCCGGCGATGGACAGGCCGAGCGGGCGGCCGTCGGCGGCGAACCCCGCCGGGACCGTGAGCACCGGCAGTCCCAGGCCGTTGAAGGGCCGCGTGAGCCGCGAGAAGCGGCCCATGCGCCGCACGATCTCCTCCACCGGCGGCGCCGTCACCGCCGCCAGCGCCGGCGCCGGCTCCGGGATCGTCGGCGCCAGGATCGCGTCCACCTCGGCGAAGACCTCGCGCACGAAGGCGCGCGCCAGCCGCGCGCGCAGGCGCGCAGCCTGCAGGTAGTCGTGGGCCGAGATGTGAAAGCCGACCTCGAGCCGGCTGCGCACGGCCGCGCCCAGCTCGTGCGGCCGGTCGCGCGCGACGCGCGCGTGGATCGCCGAGCTCTCCGCGCGCGCCAGGATGTTGCAGACGTCGATCATCGCCGCCGGGTCGGGCAGGCGCAGCGGCCGCACGGAGGCGCCGAGCGACCCGAGCGTCCGCGCCGCCTGCTCCACGGCCGCGCGGACGTCGGGCGTGACGCCGTCGAAGTAGTAGTTCTCGGGCAGCGCCAGCCGCAGGCCGCGGATCGGCTGCTCGAGCCCGGCCAGTGGCGCGCCGACGGCGCGGTGGCTGGACGTGGCGTCGTGCGGATCGTGCCCCGCGATCAGCTCCAGCATCAGCGCGGCGTCGCGCACGGCGCGCGTCATCGGCCCCAGGTGATCGAGCGACCACGACAGCGGCATCGCGCCGGCGCGGCTCACGCGCCCGTAGGTCGGCTTCAGCCCCACGATGCCGCAGCAGGCGGCCGGCAGCCGGATGGAGCCGCCGGTGTCCGAGCCCAGCGCGCCGAACACCAGCCCGGCAGCGACCGCGGCGCCCGAGCCGCTCGAGGAGCCGCCGGAGACGTGGCCGGCCTTCCAGGGGTTGTCCACGTCGCCGTGGTGCGGGTTGTCGCCGAACGGCCCCAGCGCCAGCTCGGTCATGTTGAGCTTGCCCAGCGTGACGGCGCCGGCGGCGCTGAGCCGGGCCACCGCCGTGCACTCGATCTCGCTGGTGAAGTACTCGGCCGTGCGCGTGCCGCACGAGCTCGGCAGGCCGCGCACGTGGCAGAGGTCCTTGTAGGCCAGCGGCACGCCGTGCAGCGGGCCCCGCCGCCGCCCGGCGGCCAGCTCGGCGTCGAGCGCGCGGGCACGGGCGCGCGCGCCGGCGGCGTCCACGGTGATGAACGCGTGCAGCCGCCCGTCGTGGCGGGCGATGCGCGCCAGGCACGCCTCGGTCGCCTCCGCCGAAGAGATCTTGCGGGCGGCGATGGCCGCCGCCAGCTCGGCGAGCGTGAGGTCAGTCACGCGGGGCGCCGTCCTCGAGCGCGACGGCAAAGTTCGCGGGCTCCTCGCCGAGCGCGAGGTCGCCGGCCAGGCGCTCGATGGCGCCGGCGAGCGCGGCGACGTCGGCCTGGCGCTGGCGGTCGGCGGTGCGCGCGGAATCGCTCATGGTCGGTCGGATTCTAGCAGCCGGGGACCGGGCGGGCCGGTCCCCGGCGCGTCGCGCTCACTTCGTCGCGGGCTTCTTCTCGGCGGCGGGCGGCGTGGACGGCTTGGCGGCGGTGCTCTGCTTGGCGATCACGTGGTCCTTGATCTTCTCGTACGTCGCGCTCGGGATGATCTTCTTCTTCACCAGCTCGTCCTTGCGCGCGTACGGCCGGCCGTCCACGATCTTCTTCGCGTAGGCGTCCCCGATCCCGGGCAGCGCC
>DASSLH010000119.1:0-5368 GCA_035689625.1 Candidatus Methylomirabilota bacterium
CTTCCTCGTCACCGCCTCGGCCGCCGCGCTGCGCCCGCGCGGCGGCCACGTCTACGCGGCGTCCAAAGGGGCCGTCGTCACGCTCACCGGCAGCCTCGCGCTCGAGATGGCGCCGCACGGCGTGCGCGTGGTCGCCATCGCGCCGGTCGCCACCGACACGCCGATGCTCGCGCAGTTCATGGGGCGCGCGGGATTGACCGAAGAGGGGCGCGCCCGCACGATCGCCACCGTGCCGCTTGGCCGTCTCGCTCAGCCCGACGACATGGCGCGCACGGTCGTGTTCCTGGCCTCCGACGACGCGGCGATGATCACCGGCTCCTGCATCCCGGTGGACGGCGGCCGCTGCGTGTAGCAGCAACAATCGCCGTTGACACGTCCGGTCGCCAGCAGCAGCAGCGCCGGGGGCAGCGTGGTGACGAATCCGCCGCCCGCGGTGAACGCCAACCCGTCGTACAAGGGATTCGCTCCAGCGTGAGCCTCGTGTGCCTCGACGCGATCTGCTCGACCAGCCCGCCCGGTATCGATCCGTGCACCGGTCAGTTCAGCTTCGTGGTCCCGGCGGCTGACGTCAACGGCAACTGCATCGCCACCGCCGACCCGGGGCAGTGTGCTTCTTCGTCACGCACGTGAACGTCACCAACAAGCAGATGTGCAACGGCAAGCCGGCCGGCGACGCGCCGGATCCGAACGGCACCGGTCCCTGCTCCGGCGGCTTCTGCCCCGGCGCCCGCTGATCGGCCGACGCCTAGCCCTCCCGCCACTGGCGGACCTGCCCGGCGTGCTCGCGGTAATGCGCGCCGGCGATGCCGTCCACCAGGCCGGGCGCCGGCTGGCCCTCGGCGAAGCGCTCGTCGGGCAGCTGGGCGGCGGCCGTGAGCAGGTCGCGGTGCGAGGCATCCATGTCGCGCACGAGCTCGGCCGTCGAGCGCTCGCGGCGCTCCTCCACGAACTTCGCGTTCCAGCGATCGAAGTCGTCGTAGGCGCCGTCGGCGTAGGGCGCCTCGCCGCGGCCCAGCCGCGCCAGCGCCGGCAGCATCTCGCGGTGCCAGCCGGTGATGTGCGCCACGATCTCGCGCACGCCCCACTGGCCGAGCCAGACCTCGCGCATCCGGCCCTCATCCAGCCCCTTGATCGCCGCCTTCAGCCCGTCGTACTCGTGCTCGGCCTGCTGGAGAAGCTCCTGCTTGGTGGCCATGGGTGCCTCCTTGCGCGTGAGACACCGGGGCCGGCGGTTCGTGAAAGGGTATGCTGGCCGGCATGCCGTCCCGGCCGCTCCCCCTGCGCGCTGTCATCGCGCTGTTCCTCGAGCGCCAGCACCTGCACCGCCCGCGCCAGCGGCCGCTGACGGCCTCGCGGCTGGTGCGCTTCGCCGAGGACGTCGGCGGCATCCAGCTGGACTCCATCAACGTGCTCGATCGCGCGCACTACCTCACGGTCTGGAGCCGCTTCGGCCCCTACGAGCGGGCCGCGCTCGACCGGCTCGTCTACCGCCGGCGGCTGCTGTTCGAGTACTGGGCCCACGCGGCCTGCCTGGTGCCCACGAGCACGGCGCGCTGGTGGCGGCGCGCGATGCTCGACTACCGCGTGCGCCACACGGGCTGGTCGGACTGGCTGCGCCGCAATCCGAAGACCCTCGCGCAGGTGAAGGCCGCGATCCTCGCCAACGGTCCGATGGGCAATGCCGACTTCGAGGGCCGCCGGCCGCGGGCCACCGGCTGGTGGAGCTGGCGGCCGACGCAGCACGCGCTGCACTACCTGTGGATGACGGGCGCGCTGACGATCCACTCGCGCCGCCACTTCCACAAGCGCTTCGACGTCATGGAGCGCGCGCTCCCCGCGGTCGCCGCCTGCGAGCCCGTCTCCGCCGAGGCGTTCGCGCGCTGGCACGTCGAGCGCTCGCTGCACGCGATGGGCGCGGCGACCGAGGCCGACCTGGCCGGCTACCTGACGTTTCCGCGCTTCGCGCCCGGCGTGCGCCGCGCGGCGCTGCGAGCACTGCTGGACGAAGGCGTCGTCACCACCGTCGAGATCCAGGGTCGCCCCGGCCGCTGGCTGGCGCTGGCGCGCGACCTGCCGGCGCTGGCCCGGGCGGCGCGCGCGCCGGCCCCGTTGCGGGGCACGACGTTCCTGCCGCCGTTCGACTCGCTGCTCTGGTATCGCGAGCGCGCCGCGCGCCTGTTCGGCTTCGACTACCGCATCGAGGTCTACACGCCCGGCCACAAGCGCGTGCACGGCTACTACACGCTGCCGATCCTGCACGATGGCGAGCTGATCGGCCGCCTGGACGCCAAGGCGCAGCGCGCCGAGCGCCGGCTGGAGGTCCGGCACGTCCACTTCGAGCCGTGGTTCGCGGCGGGCCGGGCGGGGGCGACCGGTCCCGTCGACCGCGACGCGGCGCTGGCCGGCGTGGTTGGCGCACTGCAGTCGCTCGCGACGTTCGTGGCCGGCGAGGAGATCATGCTGCGCCGTGTGAGCCCCCAGAGCCTGCGCGGGCCGCTCCGGCACGCGCTCCGTGCGTCGGTGTCGCGGCCGATCACGGTATGATGGGGGCGATGCGAGCGTCACCGGGAGGCGCACGATGAAAGGAAAGAGCAGAGCGAAGAAGCCCGTGAAGGTGAAGGACTTGCCGGCGACCCCGCGCGGCGCCCGAAAGGTCAAGGGGGGCGCGACCAGCGACGTCTGCAAGACACCGGCCCCGGGGGGCCCGGTCGCCATTCCATATCCCAACTAGCCGGCATGCCGACCAGCGCCGTCACGCCGGAGCGATTCGCCAAGGGCATGACGTTCGAGCAGTACGTGAAGTACGTCGGCAGCCCCGAGAACCTCGCGCGCGAGGGGTTCGCCGGCTACCATCCTGACGCGGGCTCGATCGGCGGGCCGCGCAAGGACAACAGCGCGGTCTTCCGCGAGCGCTACGCGCGGGCGCGGCTGGCCGACCACCAGGTCGCGGCGATCACGTGGCTGGTCGGCCAGCCCGACGCGCCCGCGAAGATCCTGGCCATCTCCGAGGACTGGTCGTCGGACTGCCGGCGCGACATCCCGATGCTGCAGCGCCTGGCCGAGGCGGGCGGGCTCGAGCTGCGCATCTTCAACCGGGACGGCCAGAAGATCCTCGACCGCCGCCGGCCCGACCCCGCCGTGGCGCCCGACGCCAACCACGACCTGATGCTGGAGCTCATGAACGTCAAGGACGGCGGCGAGTACGCCTCCGTGCCCGCCGTCGGCGTCTACACGAAGGACTTCCGGCCGCTCTGCCGCTATCTCGAGTACCCGGCCATCTATCACAAGGACCAGGTGCGCGGCCACATGCAGAAGGCGCGGCCGGGCGAGAGCGAGGCGCAGCGCAAGGAGCGCGACGCCCGCGAGTTCCTGGCCATGCAGGCCTCGCCGTTCTTCGATCTCTGGGCGTCGGCGGCGATCGACGACATCCTGGCCGCGCTCTACGAGCGCCACGTCCTGGCCGGCGGCGCCCCGGCCTGAGCGCTCAGGGTGGTGTAGAAGTTCCCACTCAGGCGGTCGGAAAGCCCGGGGCGCGCGTCACCGCCTCGATCTGGCGGCCATGGATCTGCAGGTGCAGCCGCACGAACGCCAACCACTGCGCGGCGTCCCACGGCCCCGAGATCGGATGCGGCGTGATGACCTCGTGCGGATCGAGTCCGTCCAGCGCGCCCGGCAGCGCGTCCAGCAGCGGCTGGTTGCACTGCAGCGCGACGAGCCAGTAGGCGAGCGGGCCGCGGCGGCGCGGCGCGGCCGGGTCGGGAGCCTTCGTCGCCGGGCCCCACGTCTCCCTCACGATCTGCTCGATGGGCTTGCCACGATGCACGGCCGCCCCCCTCCAGACCGGCTGCCCGCGCCGCAGACCGTCGGCCGCCGCCCACGTGCGATTGATGCAGCCCTGCTCGGCGAGGACGAGATGCTCGACGTTCTCGGCGATGGACCACTCGTCGTCGGGCGGCTTGAACGCGCCCTGGGCGGCGGAGACGCCGCGCGCGCGCTCCAGCAGCCGGGCGCGGGCCTCGTTGGCGTCGCGGATGAGCGCGGCGAGATCCATCGCCACGTTACTTCGTCTCGCCGAGCGCCTGCTGCAGCAGCGCGTGGTCGGCCAGCACGAGCGTGGCCATCGCCTCCACCATCGGCACCGCGCGCGGCAGCACGCACGGATCGTGGCGGCCGCGGCCGGCGATCGTGGTGTCCTCGCGGGCGACGCTGACGGTGTGCTGCTCGCGCATGATCGTCGCCGTCGGCTTGAAGGCGACGCGGAAGAGGATCGTCTCGCCGTTGGTGATGCCGCCCTGCACGCCGCCCGAGCGGTTGGTGCGCGTGCGCACGCGGCCGGCGTCCATGTAGAACGCGTCGTTGTGCTGCGAGCCGCGCAGGTCGGTGCCGGCGAAGCCCGAGCCGATCTCGAAGCCCTTGCTGGCCGGCAGGCTGAGCATCGCCTTGGCGAGGTCGGCCTCGAGCCGGTCGAAGACCGGCTCGCCCCAGCCGGGCGGGCAGCCGCGCACGGCGCAGCTGACGATGCCGCCCAGCGAGTCGCCGTCCTTGCGCGCCGCCTCGACGGCGGCGATCATCTGCTCGGCTGCCGCGAGGTCGGGGCAGCGGATCGGCGTGCGGTCGACGTCCGCGCGCGTGACGCTCTCGGCGTCGCCGGCGGCGGCCAGCGTCCCGACCTTCGAGACCCAGGCGACGACAGTCACGCCGAAGCGCTCGGCGAGCAGCTTGCGCGCGATGGCGCCGGCGGCGACGCGGCCGGCCGTCTCGCGCGCGCTGGTGCGGCCGCCGCCCCGCCAGTCGCGCACGCCGTACTTCGCCTCGTAGGTGTAGTCGGCGTGGCTCGGGCGGTACTTCTCGCGCACCTCGCGATAGTCGCCGGGACGCATGTCGAGATTGGGCATCTCCAGCGCGATCGGCGTGCCCAGCGTGACGCCCTCGAAGACGCCGGACAGGATGCGGACGGTGTCGGTCTCCTTGCGCTGGGTCGTCAGCGCGCTCTGGCCCGGCACGCGACGGTCGAGGTCGGGCTGGATGTCGGCCTCCGCCAGCGGCAGCCGCGGCGGGCAGCCGTCCACGACGGCCCCGATGGCGGCGCCGTGCGACTCGCCCCACGTGGTGACACGGAACAGTCGGCCCCAGGTGTTGCCCACGCTCCGAAGATACCGCACGGCCGCCGATCAGCGCGCGTGATCGTTACGATCAGGACGTTTGATTTGCCCGGCCGCCGCGGCGCCCGCACCATCACGGCACGGAGGGTGTCATGGGCCACGACGTGACGCACGTGATGCCGGTGACCGCGCGGCCGCCGGCGGTGATGGTGGAGGGCGAGGGCTCCTGGCTGCGCGACGCCGACGGGCGCGCCTACCTCGACTTC
>DASSLH010000120.1:0-3511 GCA_035689625.1 Candidatus Methylomirabilota bacterium
GTTCACGCTCAGGGTGACGCGGCTCACGCCGCGCGGCGAGCGCAGCGTCACGCCGACCGGCAGCGTCTCCTGCGCCACCTTCGCCTGGTCGCGCGGCTCCTCGATCACCAGCTCCAGCGGCCCGGTGGGCGCGTGGTCGAACGCGACGACCTCGTAGGCGATCAGCCCGGCGTTCGGCGAGGCGACCTTGACGTACTGGCGGACCGACGGCGCGTACCACGCCTCGAAGCGCATGTGGGCGCCGCCGGCCAGGGGTCCCGACCGGTCTTGCCGGGGCACCGCGGCGGCGACGAACTCGATGCGATAGGCGCCGATCCTGCCGGCGGTGACCGTCACCTCCTCCCAGGCGGCGACCCGTGTCGTGAAGATCGCCGGGACCTCGAAGGGCTCCCGGGGCCCGCGATCAGGCCGCGGCGGCACGTGCCAGGTCCCGTAGGCCCGCTGGACGTCGCCGATGCGGAGGGGCCACTTGAGGTCGAAGGCCGGCGAGAACGTCATCACGGTGGTGCCGCGCTGCAGCAGCGCGGGCCCCAGCGTGCGCGAGAGCCGCATCTGGCGCCCCGGGCCCGACGCGAACACGTACTGGCCGTCCTCGACCCGCACCATCTCGTAGAGGCCGTCGCTGCGGATCCACCGGTCGCCCGGCGCATAGGTCGGCAACTCCGCCGGCGGCGGCTCGGCGGCGGCGGCGAGCGCGGGCGCGCACAGGACGACAACGAGCAGCGCGAGCATGAGCGAGCGAGTGGTCAACGGTCCATCCCCCATCACAGGAATCCGCCCTGGTCGTCGAGCGCGCTTCCGTGGCGGCCCGGAGCGCACCGGGCCGAGCATAGCGCGGTGAGAGGGGGATTGGTCAACGAAGTTCTGTGGTTCTACAATCCCCGCTGGGGGGCGACATGAAGATCGATCGCAAGCGCCTGGAGCAGACGATCGAGGAGCTGGGCCGGGTCGGGGCCACCGAGCGCGGCGGCCTCACCCGCCTGGCCCTCAGCGACGAGGACAAGCGCGGCCGGGACCTCATGGTGCGCTGGATGCGCGAGGCCGGGCTGCGGGTGAGCGTGGACCAGATGGGCAACATCTTCGGCGAGCGCGCCGGCGAGCCCGGCCGCCCGCCGGTGATGATGGGCTCCCACGTGGACTCGGTGCCGACGGGCGGCAAGTACGACGGCCAGCTCGGCGTGCTCTGCGCGCTGGAGACCATCCGCACGCTCAACGATCAGCGGGCACGCACCCGCCACCCCGTCACGCTCGTCATCTTCACCAACGAGGAGGGCGCCCGCTTCCAGCCGGCGATGATCGCCAGCGGCGTGATGGCCGGCAAGATCGCGCTGGAGGACGCCTACAACGCCCGCGACAAGGACGGCGTCCGCCTGGTGGACGAGCTCGAGCGCATCGGGTACCTCGGCGCCGAGCCCTGCGTGCCCCGCGCGCTGCGCGCCTACCTGGAGCTGCATATCGAGCAGGGGCCGACGCTGGAGGAGCAGAAGCTGTCGGTCGGCGTCGTGGAGGGCATCGTGGCGATCGCCTGGTCGCGGCTGACCATCCACGGCATGCAGGACCACGCGGGCCCCACCCCGATGCGGATCCGCCACGACGCGCTGGTGGCCGCCGCCGAGGTCGTGACGGGCGTGCGGCGGATCGCGCGCGAGCTCGGCGGCGACCTGGTGACGACGGTCGGCAACCTGACCGTCAGCCCCAACATCGTCAACGCCATCCCCGGCAAGGTCACGCTGTCGATCGACATGCGCGACCCGACGGACGCCACGCTCGACCGCGCCCGCCCCCTGCTCGACCGCCTGGTGCGCGAGGCTTGCGAGCGCGAGGGCGTGACCTACGAGCTCGAGCACTACTGGCGCGTGCCCTACACGCCGTTCGACACGAGCGTGGTGGACGCCGTCGAGCGCGCGGCCCGCGCGACCGGAAGCGGCTGGCGCCGCATCCTCTCCGGCGCCGGCCACGACGCCCAGTACATGGCCGCCATCGCGCCCACCGGCATGATCTTCGTCCCCTCGCGCGACGGCCGCAGCCACTGCGAGGAGGAGTTCACGCCGATGGACGACATCGAGCACGGCGCCAACACCCTGCTGGGGGCCGCGCTGGAGCTGGCCGGAACCGCCTGAATCAACGGGCCGGGGAAAGGAGCCGTCCATGCGACCCTGGATGCCGCTCGCCACGCTCGTGGCCGGGATCGCCCTGACGCTCACGGGGTGCATCGGCGCCATGCAGACGCAGGCCGTCGACCCCGTCGGTGCCGGCGGCCTGGTGCCGAACCAGGAGGACAAGGACGCCGGTCTCGTCGGCATCGCGTCGGGCTTCGAGCTGCGCCGCTACCCCGTCATCGCGGTCGACCGCTGCGCGGTCAACGACCAGGAGATCAAGGACGACGAGGATCGCCGCCTCGCCGCCAGCATGCCGGCGTACTTCCAGTCCGAGACCGTTCGGCAGCTGCGCGAGAGCGGCGTCTTCACGCGGGTCGTGAACCTGGGCGAGACGTCAGCGCCGGCCGACGCGGAGGCGTGGCTGCGGCTCGAGTGCAGCGTGAGCCGGCTGGCCCCCGGCTCCCGCGCGCTGCGCTACCTGGTCGGCTTCGGGGCCGGGCGCAGCAAGGCCCAGACGGAGCTGCGATTCGTCGACGCGCGCGCCTCGCGCGTGATGATGGTCACCGCCGATCGTCGCGTGGCCGCCTACGGGTTCTTCGGCGGCGACAGCGAGGATCACCTCAAGGAGTCGTTCAGCGACATGGCGCGCGACCTGGCGAAGTTCCTGACCCGACTCGGCCGTGGAGAGGCACCGCGGCCCTAGACGTCAGCGCAGCAGCCACAACAGCGTGAAGCCGACCGAGGCGTTGTTGACGACGTGGGCGGCGATGCCCGGCAGCAGGCTGCCGGTGCGCTCGTAGGTCCACGCCCAGAGCGCGCCGGACACGAGCACGCTGGCGAAGCCGGCGGTGCCGTAGCCGTGGGCGGCGGCGAAGACGGCGGCGCTCAGCAGCGCGGCCAGCCAGGGGCGCAGCCGCACGCGCAGCGTGCCGTAGAGCACGCCGCGAAAGATGACCTCCTCGAAGACCGGCGCGATCACGACCGTGGCGAACAGGCTCAGCAGGACCGCGCCGGCCGGGCCCCAGGCCAGGTCCGCGTCGAACCACTCCGTCCAGTGCGACTGCCAGCCCAGCCAGCCGCCGAGCAGGCCGACGGCGACGTCGAGCGCCGAGCCGGCGGCGACGAGCACCGCCGTCGCCAGCACCAGCGGACGCCAGCCCCCCGGCCGCACGAAGAGCCCGAACGCGGCGGCGACGCCGAGGCCGGCCGGCACGAGGAGCAGGCGCCACGCCAGCCAGACCACCGGCAGGTACATGACCGGCGCGTCGAGGGCCTCGGCCAGCAGCGGCCGGTCGGCGAGCCAGTCGCCGGCGAGCAGCAGCGCCAGCAGCAGCAGCGCCGAGATCGCGCCGCCGCGCACGAGCGTGGCCAGGCCCGCGCCCACCGGCCACGGCGGCGGCAGCGCGGCGCTC
>DASSLH010000121.1:0-2070 GCA_035689625.1 Candidatus Methylomirabilota bacterium
CCCGACGGCGCCCGCTACCTGTTCGCCTACAACACCCGCGGCACGCCCACCCGCGTGACCTGGACGCTGGCGGCGCCCGCCGCCGAGGCCCTCGACCTGGCGACCGGCAAGCCGGGGCCGAAGGTCGAGGCGGGCACGATCTCCGTGGAGCTGGCGCCCTACGAGGTCCGCCGCCTGAAGCTGCGCTGAGCGCCCGCGGCCGGGGCGCTTGACCTATCAATCACGGTTGATGCATCATCGTGGCATGGCTGCCGCGCGCGACGTCGACGCCGCCCTCCGTCTCTTTCGCGCGCTCGGCGACGAGACACGGTTGCGCCTGCTCGAGCAGCTGCGCGTCGGCGAGCAGTGCGTCTGCAACCTCACCGACGAGCTGGACGCCAGCCAGTCGCGCCTGTCCTTCCACCTGAAGACGCTCAAGGAGGCGGGCCTGGTCACCGATCGCCGGCAGGGGCGGTGGGTGTACTACGCGCTCAACCCCGAGGCGTTCGCCGTCCTCGAGCGCGTGCTCGGCGAGCTGCGCCCCACGCGCGCCACGTTTCGCGTGCTCCGCGCCGGAGGCTGATCGCCCGCGGCGACGCGCCGCTCACGCCGCCGGAGCGATCGTCAGCAGGAAGGCCGCCTCCTCGATCGCCTCGAGGTCGTGGTCCACGGCGGCCTCCAGCACGGCGACCTCGCCCGCTCCGAGCGCGAGCGGGCGTCCCGCCGCGTGCAGCGCCAGCCGCCCGGAGATCACCTGCAGCGTCAGCGGCCCGCCCGCGTGATGCTCGTGCAGCCGCGTGCCTTGCCGCAGCACGGTCAGCACCACGCGCAGCCCGGGCTCCTTCGCCAGCGTGATCGCGTTGCGGCTGGTGTCGCGCCAGCCGGGCTCCTGCTTGAGCCGCTGCACCTCGGCCTCGATGCCGAATTTCTGGACCGGCACGGCGTGCGGACGCGCCGTGCGGCTCTGCCGGTGCTCGCTCATGATCGTTCTCCTACGACGTCCTGCCGATGCGCACGCGCCAGCGCTCCGGCCCCTGCTCCAGGTACTGCCACGTGACCTGGCCCGGCCGCTCGGCGAGCATCTGGTAGTGCAGGGGCTTGGGATCGTGGTCGTTGACCAGGACGAACGTGCTCCCGGCCGGCAGTCGGTCGAGCAGCGCGAAGATCCGGGGGTGCCGCTCGCGTGGCGGCAGGTCGGAGACGTCGAGGACGGTCTCGTGGGCGGCTCCCGCCGCCTCCAGCCGGCTCAGCCCCTCCAGCAGCCGCTCGTGCACGCCCGGGCCGACGACCTCCTGCTCGACGGCCTCGAACGACCGCGCCAGTGCCGTCTGCTCCGGCTCGGCGAGGACCTGCTCGGCCAGCATGAACAGCACGTCGTTCTCCTTGGCGATGTGGGCGCGCAGGAGCGTGGCGTATCCCTCGATCGCCGCCGCGACCTCGGCGTCGTCGGCGGAGCCCATCGCCCGCAGCAGCCGCCGGCCTTCCTCGTGCTCGTGCAGCATCGTGCCGATCGGCCCGCCGTCGCGCGGGATGCCGCGGCGCTCCAGCGCGGGGAACAGGTGCTGCTCTTCCTTGCCGTGGTGACAGCGATCGGCGAACGTGCGGAAGAAGTCCACGAGCCAGGCGAGGCCGGCGCGATCGACCGGTGCGCCGGCGCGCAGCGCGCGCCCGAGCCGCTCGGCGATCGCCAGCGCGCGCAGGATGATCTCGTGGTCGTGGCGTAGCTCGGCGGTGGCGCCGGCCGGCGGGTGCGTGTGGCCGTGATGCTCGAGGATGTCGTGCCGGGTCGTCGTCATGGTGGCCTCCCTGGCGCTCACCCTACGGCGGGTGCGCCCGGCCGTCTTTGCGCTGGCGCAAGGAGGCCCGTGCGGCGACGGTGTTATCGTTCAGGCGGGATGCGCCGATGACCGCGGTCGCCAGTGACCGGCCGGACGGGCTGAAGCATCTGGTCCAGGGCCCGCTGTTCCAGGGGCTGGGCGCGACGGACGTCGCCGCGATCACCGCGACCGCGCAGCGTCGCCGCGCCGCCCGGGGCGCGGCGTTCTTCCACCAGGGCACGCCGGCGTCCGCGCTGCACCTGCTCACGCTCGG
>DASSLH010000122.1:0-5047 GCA_035689625.1 Candidatus Methylomirabilota bacterium
GCCGTCGTGAACGGAAACGCCTCCCGCGGGATCGCGTTGCGGCGGCGGATCTCCGCCGGATCGATGCCGAGCGCCCTGGCCGCGTCGTCCATTAGCCGCTCGATGAGGAACGCGGCCTCGGGGCGGCCGGCGCCGCGGTAGGCGCCGACCGGCGGCGTCGTGGTGATCGCGCCGGTGACCTCGATCTCCACCGAGCGGATCGCGTAGGCGCCCGGCAGGCAGCGCGCGTGGTTACGCGGGTTCGTCGACGCGGAGAAGGACAGGTAGGCGCCCAGCGGCGCGGCGATGCGCGCGCGCAGGCCGCGGATCGTGCCGTCGGCCTCCAGCGCGAGCGCGCCACTCGCGCGTGCACCGCGCGAGTGCTGGGTGGTGAGGAAGTCCTCCTGGCGCGTGGCCATCCACTTCACGGGCCGGCGCAGGCGGCGCGCGAGCCAGGCCAGCAGCGGCTCCTCCCGGTAGGGCCCGCCCTTGACACCGAAGCCGCCGCCGACGTCCGGCGCGATCACGCGCACGCGCCCCTCGTCCAGCCCGAGCATGCGCGCGATCTCGGCGCGGATGCGGAACGGCGCCTGGGTGGAGGTCCACACGGTCAGTGTGCGGGCCGCGTCGTCCCAGGCGGCGAGCGCGCCGCGCGTCTCCATGGGCACGCCGGCCACCAGGTTCTGCTCGACGGTCAGCTCGACGACGCGGGCGGCGCCGGCGAAGGCGGCCTCGGCGTCGCCGGCGCGCCAGGTCTGGCCGAGCGCGCGGTTGCCCGGCGCCTCGTCGAAGATCTTCGGCGCGCCGGCCGCCAGCGCAGCCGTCGCCGTGGCGACGCCGGGCAGCGGCTCGTACTCGGCGGCGACGAGCGCGGCGGCGTCCCAGGCGGCGGCGGCCGACTCGGCGACGATGGCCGCTACCGGCGTCCCCTGCGCGTGGACCCGCTCGCCGGCGAGCAGCGGGTTGGGCGGCACGATCATGTCGCGGAACAGGCGGTTGACCGGCAGCGCCGGGATGGCGCCGAGCTCGGCCGCCGTGACGACGTCCACGACGCCCGCGGCCGTGCGCGCCAGGCGGACGTCCAGCCGCGCCACGCGCGCGTGGGCGTGGGGGCTGCGCAGCAGCACCAGGTGCACGACGCCCGGCGGCGCGAAGTCGTCGACGAAGCGGCCTCGCCCGGTGACGAGCGGGGCGTCCTCGCGCCGCCGGAGCGGGCGCCCGATCCAGGAGGATGCGCTCGCCGGGTGCTTGCTCACAGTCCCAGGAACCGGGCGGCGGTGCCGCCCTCGATCTCGGCGCGCGCCTCGGCGGACAGGCCCGCCTCGGCCAGCGCGCCGACGGGGTCGTCGCTGCCCATGTCGAACGGATAGTCGCTGCCGATCATCACGCGCCCGGCGCCGAACCGCTCGACGAGAAACCGCAGATTCGCGCCGCTCAGCGTGAGCGAGTCGAAGTAGAGCATGCGCGCGTACTCGCGGGGCGGCCGGGGGATCGCCGCCGGCCCTTCCGGCCGCACCTTCCAGCCGTGATCGAGGCGCGCCAGCGTGAACGGGAAGGCGCCGCCGCCGTGGGCAAAGCACATGCGGAGCGCGGGCAGCCGCTCCAGGACGCCGCCGAAGATCAGCTTGGAGATCGCCAGCGCCGTCTCCAGCGGATTGCCGACGATCAGCGGGAAGTAATACTTCGTCAGGCGGTCCTGGCCGATCAGCGGGCTGGCGGGGTGCACGAACACCGCCATGCCCAGCTCGGCGGCGGCCTGGAAGAACGGCAGCAGCGCGGGGTCGTCGAAATCGCGTCCGCCCGGGCAGGTGCCGATCTCGACCGCGCGCAGGTCGAGCCGCTCGCGGCAGTGGCGCAGCTCCTTGACCGCCAGGTCGACATCTTGAAGGGGCACCGTCGCCATGCCGACGAAGCGGCGCGGGTGGCGCGCCACGACGGCGGCGACGTTGTCGTTCTGCATGCGCGCGAAGGCCTGGGCGGCGCGCGCGTCGGCCCCGTAGCAGAACATCACCGGCGGCGGCGAGAGCGCCTGGCGATCGATTCCCAGCCGGTCCATGTCCTCGATGCGCCGCTCGGGGCTCCAGGAGCGAGCGTCGATGTCGCGGAAGAACTGCTCGCCGGTCATGATCGTCGCCCGGCAGGCGTTGCGGCGCACCAGCCGCGGCCAGCGGGAGCCGCCGAAGCGCGCGGCCCAGTCCTCCCACGCCTCGGGAACGACGTGGGTGTGCAGGTCCAGGCGCATCAGCCGGAACGTGCGCGATAGCCGACGAGCTCGAGCAGGTTGCCGTCGGGATCGAGGAAGTACAGGCACTCGTGGTCGCCCCAGTCGATGGGCGCGTGGTGCGGGATGCCGCGCTCGGCGAAGACCTTCTGGGCGTCCCGGTAGTCCTCCCACGAGACCTCGAAGGCGTGGTGGCTCTTGCCGAGCGGGCTCTTCACCTGCTCGACGTCGCCGGGAACGCGATCGGGCTTGAAGAACAGCGCGCAGCTGCCGCTGCCGTAGGAGAGCAGCACCTGGTCGGGGAGCCGCATGCGGACGGTCATGCCGAGCAGCCCGGTGTAGAACCGCTCGGCCCGCGCCAGGTCGGCGACGTCCACTCCGAAGTGATCGAGCCGCCTGACCCGCATACGCCTCAGGATAGCGCGGCGGGCCAGGCGGCCCGGGACAGCCTAGCGCTTGCCGCCCTGCTGCTGCTCGCGGCCCGGCGCCTGCTGACCGCCCTGCTGCTGGCCGCCCTGCTTGCCGCCCTGCGGCTCCTTGTCGAGCTGCACGGGCTCGCCGCTCTGAGCGTCCTTGTTGTTCTGCTTGCCCTGATCAGCCATTGTTCGGCTCCTTCCGTCCGCACGCAGCATCGCGCCGGACGGGTCTCCAATGGTGCAACCAATGTGCCCCCGGAGCCGGTTGAAAGAATGCGAATCGCGCCCGTCAGTGGCCGCTCGCGAGACGCTCGAGCGCCCACGCCGCCGCCTCGCGCACGCCCTCGTCGGGATCGTGGAGCGCGCGCCTGAGCGCGGGCGCCGACGCGGCGTCGCCGCGGTTGCCGAGCAGCAGGGCGGCGTTGCGCGCGACGCCGGCGCGCTTGGCGCGACGCAGCGCCGTCCCGCGGAAGCGCGCCCGAAACGCCGCGTCGTCCATCGCCAGCAGCGCCTCGAGGTCCGGCAGCGGCGCCGAGGGCGCCAGCGCGCTCTCGCTGGCCGGCGGGGCCTTGCGATTCCACGGGCACACTTCCTGGCAGACGTCGCAGCCGAAGAGCCAGTCGCGCATCGCCGGCTTGAGGTCGTCGGGGACGTCGCCGCGGTGCTCGATCGTCAGGTAGGCCAGGCAGCGGCGCGCGTCGAGCACCCACGGCTCGGGGAAGGCGCCGGTGGGACAGGCGTCCAGGCACGCCCGGCAGGTCCCGCAGTGATCGGCGATGGGCCCGTCGGGCGCGAGCGTCGCCGTGGTGAGCACGGTGCCGATGAAGAAGTAGGAGCCGGCCCCGGGCGCGATCAGGTTGGTGTTCTTGCCGATCCAGCCGAGCCCGGCGGCCGCCGCGATGTCGCGCTCGAGCACGGCGCTGGTGTCGAGCGCCGCCCGGCTGCGCACCTCGTCGCCGGCCGCCGCGCTGACGTAGTCGCGCAGGACGTGCAGGCGCGGGCGCATCACCTCGTGATAGTCGGCGCCGCGCGCGTAGCGCGACACCCCGCTCCAGCTCGGGCCATCGTCGCGAGGGCCGTAGGCCAGCGCCACCACGATGGCCGAGCGGACGCCGTCCAGGACCCGCGCCGGATCCAGGCGCTCGGCCCGCGTGTCCTCCAGCCACGGCATCCCCTCGCCGTAGCCGGCCTGCAGCCACTGCTCGAAGGCGGCGCCGTGCGCCGGCGCGCCGACGCGGCCCACGGCCACGCGGGAGAAGCCCAGCGCCGCCGCCTTCGTCTTCACCGCCTCGGTCAGCGCGAGCTCGGTCAGCCGCATGTCCCGCATCGTACCCGACCCGTCGCTGTCCGGCTGGTTGGACCGATGGCGTCAGATTTGCCTTACGCTGACTCTCGACATCGATGCGTAAGCGCGCCGAACGCGACATCAGGAGATTCATCGGCCAGCGCTTGCGCGCGCTTCGCAGGGAGCGCGGCCTGACCCAGGACCGCCTGGGCGAGGCGGCCGGGCTGACCGGAAAGTTCATCGGCGAGGTGGAGCGCGGCCAGAAGTCCATCTCCATCGACAGCCTCTACGCGCTCGCCGTCGCGCTGCGGATCCCGCTGCCGTCGCTCGTCGACATTCGCGTGGACGAGCAGGCCCTGCCGCCCTCCGAGGACGTCGAGCGCATCTACGCCCTGATGGCGGGCCGCCAGCGGCAGGACGAGGTCCGGCGCGCCTACAACGTCCTGCTCGCCATGTTCGGCAAGGTGTCGTGACGCCTCCGAGGCGGCAGCACCATGCCCGGGGACACCTCTAGGTCCTTGACGGGCGCCGGGCCGGGCGGACGCTGGAGAGAGGCACGCGATGGATCCCGCCCATGCCGTGACCTTCAAGCGCGGAGCCGCGGCCCGCGGCGAGTGGACCTATCTCATGTTCGAGCCGGAGCGGACGTGCGTGGTCTGTCTCGAATACGTGCACCGCGGCCAGGCGGCCGGCTACGTGGCCGGCGTGGTGGTGCACGCCAGGTGCTACCGCGAGGACGACGACTGGTCGGCGCGCCCACCGGTTGCGGCGTGACCATTGCGTCGGGCGCCGCCGACGAGCGCCGTCAGTCTCGGCCGGGGCGTCCCGAGCAGAAGCGCGGCCACGGCGAGTCGACTGATGCCGCGGGTGATCAGCGTGACGAGCGCGGCCGTCGCGCGGCGCGCGGAGGGCGTGGTCGGGTCGCCGGCGGGGAACAGCGGGGCTGCTCCGAACCGTCCCGCGATCTCCGCCCAGGCCCGCTCGCAGGCGTCGTCGAGGTGCCGTCGCACGATCGCGCTGACCTCCTGCTCGACCGCCCGGCCGCGCAGGCGGTCGCAAGCCGAGAGCGCGTGCAGTGCCGGCCGTCGCGTCGCCATGGCCCCCAGGGCAGCAACCCGTGTACCAGGCTCTCCCGAGAGGACAAGT
>DASSLH010000123.1:0-12204 GCA_035689625.1 Candidatus Methylomirabilota bacterium
ATCGGAAAGTCCTGCAGCGGGAGCCGCTCCTTGGTCTCGAAGCGCATCGGGGCGGGCGGCCGCGCGACGCTTTCATCGAGTCGTGCGATAAGTTGGTCGGTCGCGTCCCCGATCTCGCCGACATGGACGTAGTCGATATCGGGATACATCTCGGGCGAAGCCGAGGCCGACGGCCCGCCCAGCACCACAACCTTGCCCGCGGCATGGGCGCGCTCGGCGATGGCATGGACCTGCCGCGCTTGGACATGCATGCCGCTGACCAGCACGACATCGGCCCACGCGAATTCGGCGGCAGTCGCCTTGCGGATATTCTCATCGACGAAACGGACCGGCCACGCTTCCGGCATGTAGGCCGCGATCAGCAGCAGCCCCTGCGGCGGCATGAACGCCCGCACGCGGCTACCGAACAATGGGTACGCATGGTGGAACGTGCCGAACGACCGCGCGTACCGCGGATAGACGCACAGGATCCGTCGGCGGCGGGAGGGCGAGTAGGGCGTACGCATGACCGGCGTGATCAAGCATAACGTATCCGGCCACGGCCCGCCCGCCGATGACCCCGCCGCGTGGGAAAAGCCTTTCCTCATCGGCTAGAATGCGCCGGTCAGGAGGATTTGCCATGGAGCTCAAGTCCGTGAAAGCAGTCGTCACTGGCGGCGCCTCGGGACTCGGACGCGCCACCGCGGCGCGCCTGGTCGCCGCCGGCGCCCGCGTCGCACTGCTCGATCGGCCGGCATCAGCCGGCGCGGACGTCGCGAAGTCGATGGGCCCGGCCGCCGTGTTCACGCCCGCCGACGTCACCAGCGCCGAGGAGGTCACCGCGGCGCTCGAGGCCGCCGTGCGGCACGGCGACGGCCTCAACGTCCTCGTGAACTGCGCCGGCATCGGCACCGCGATGAAGACGTTCGGCAGCCGCGGCCCGGCCAGGCTCGAGGACTTCACGCGTGTCATCCAGGTCAACCTCATCGGCACGTTCAACTGCATCCGGCTGGCGGCGCCGCACATGGCGAAGAACACACCCACCCCCGGCGACGGCGAGCGCGGCGTCGTGATCAACACCGCCTCGGTCGCGGCGTTCGACGGACAGATCGGCCAGGCCGCCTATTCCGCGTCCAAGGGTGGCATCGTCGGGATGACGCTGCCGGTCGCTCGCGATCTCGCCGAGCTCGGCATTCGCGTCTGCACGATCGCGCCCGGCATCTTCGAGACGCCGCTGCTCGGCACGCTGCCGGAGTCGGTGCGGGCCTCGCTGGCCGCCCAGGTGCCGTTCCCCAAGCGCCTGGGCCAGCCCGACGAGTACGCCGCTCTGGCGCTGCACATCATCACCAACGCCATGCTCAACGCGGAGACGATCCGGCTCGACGGCGCGATCCGGATGCAGCCACGGTAAACCTCGGAGGGGGGCTTCGCCCCCCTTGCGTACTCGGAGGGGGCCTCGACGGCCCCCTCCGATGCCTCCCCCTCGACCAGAGATTGCGCCGGCAAAGCCGGCGCTCGAAAGCGGTTATCCTCGCACGCGGCGACCAATGCGAGCGCGCTCGCTCGCACTCGTGCGTGAGGAAGGAGTCGCTTCCGTTGAAGAGATCGAGGACGGTGTTCGAGACGCGGTCGGCGATCTCGGGGCGAGTGCGCGTGGTGGACTATCGGAAGGAGAGGCGGCTCGTCGTGGCGGGGGACATCCTGTCGGTGTATCCGCTGGATGGGGATTGGTCGCCCCTGGAGCGCGAGTACTGGTGGCGGGCGCTGGACGAGGTGCCGGCGGGGGGGCGGGTGCTGCTGATCGGGCTGGGCGGCGGCACGCAGGTGCATCTGCTGCGGCGACTCGCGCGGCCGCGGGCGGTGACGGTGATCGAGCGCGATCCGGTGATGGTGCGGGTGGCGTGTGACTGGTTCGGCCTGCGCGGGCTCGGACGGCTGGAGTTCCTGTGCGGCGACGCCGAGCGCATCGTGCCCTGGCTGGCGGCGGCGGGCCGGCGCTTCGACTTTGTGATGGAGGACGCCGCCTACGCCGAGCCTGCCGAGCGCGCGGTGCCGCTGGCCGAGGCGGTGGTGCCGCTGGTCGCGCCGGGCGGGCGCCTGGTCGTCAACCGCCATCGGCGCGCGGAGGCGCGCCGGCTGGCGGCGGCGCTGCGGCCGCAGTTCGCGCACGTCACCGTCCGGCGCGTCCGCCGTGACGGCGAGAACGCGCTGATTCGCTGCGTGAGCCCGCGCCGTCAGCGGGCGGGCAGGCGCTTGTAGCGGAGGCGGTGAGGACGGTCGGCCTCGGCGCCCAGGCGCCGGTGGCGGTCGGCCTCGTAGTCGGCGTAGTTGCCCTCGAACCACACGACGCGCCCCTCGTCCTCGAAGGCCAGCATGTGGGTGGCGATGCGATCGAGGAACCAGCGGTCGTGGCTGATCACCACCGCGCAGCCGGCGAAGTCGAGCAGCGCGTCCTCGAGCGCGCGCAGCGTGTCCACGTCGAGGTCGTTGGTCGGCTCGTCGAGCAGCAGCACGTTGCCGCCGGTCGTGAGCACCTTGGCCAGGTGCAGGCGGTTGCGCTCGCCGCCGGAGAGCGTGCCGACCTTCTTCTGCTGGTCGGTGCCCTTGAAGTTGAACGAGGCCACGTAGGCGCGCGAGGCGATCGTCCGGCCGCCCACCGTCATCTGCTCGGCGCCGCCGGAGATCTCCTCCCACACGCTCTTGTCGGGGTTCAGCGCGTCGCGGCTCTGGTCCACGTAGGCGAGCTTGACCGTCTCCCCCACCCGCAGCGTGCCGGCGTCGGGCTTCTCGGGCCCGGCGATCATCCGGAACAGCGTCGTCTTGCCGGCGCCGTTGGGGCCGATGACGCCCACGATGCCGCCGCGCGGCAGCTTGAACGAGAGGTCGTCGATCAGCACGCGGTCGCCGTAGGCCTTGGCGACGTGATCGGCCTCGACGACGAGGTCGCCCAGCCGCGGCCCCGCCGGGATCGCGATCTCCAGCTTCTCGACGCGCTCGGTGGCGCCGGCGTTCAGCATCTCCTCGTAGGCCTGCAGGCGCGCCTTGCTCTTGGCCTGCCGCGCGCGCGGCGCCATGCGCACCCACTCCAGCTCGCGCTCCAGCGTGCGCTGCCGGGCCAGGTCGGCCTTCTCCTCCTGGGCCAGCCGGCGCTGCTTCTGCTCGAGCCAGGAGGAATAGTTGCCCTCCCACGGGATGCCATGGCCGCGGTCGAGCTCGAGGATCCAGCCGGCGACGTTGTCGAGGAAGTAGCGGTCGTGCGTCACCGCCACGACGGTGCCCGGATACTCCTTGAGAAACCGCTCCAGCCAGGCCACCGACTCGGCATCCAGGTGGTTCGTCGGCTCGTCGAGCAGCAGCATGTCCGGCCTGGCGAGCAGCAGCCGGCACAGCGCGACGCGCCGCCGCTCGCCGCCGGAGATCTTCTTGACGTCGGCGTCCCCGGGCGGCACCCGCAGCGCCTCCATCGCCAGCTCGACCGTGCGATCCAGGTCCCAGGCGTTGACCGCGTCGATCCGGTCTTGAAGGCGCGCCTGCTCGTCGAGCAGCTTCTCCATCGCGTCGTTGCTCAGCGGCTCGCCGAGCCTGGCGCTGACCTCCTCGAAGCGCGTGAGCAGCGCGCGCGTCTCGGCCACGCCCTCCTCGACGTTGCCGCGCACGTCCTTGGCGGCGTCGAGCGTGGGCTCCTGCGGCAGGTAGCCGATGCGCAGCCCCTCGGCGGGAAAGGCCTCGCCGAGGAAGTCGTGGTCCACGCCGGCCATGATGCGCAGCAGCGACGACTTGCCCGCGCCGTTGGCGCCCAGCACGCCGATCTTCGCGCCGTGGAAGAACGACAGGTAGATCCCGCGCAGGATCTCCCGCTTGGGCGGGACGACCTTGCGCAGGTCCTTCATCACGAACGCGTACTCTCCGGCCATGCCTCAGGCAGCTCCTATCAGTCGGCGATGCTCGGGCATCATGCAGCGGTCCTGGACGACGCGGATGCCGGCCTCGGCCAGCGCGGCGGCGGCGGCGTCGTTGCGAATGCCGAGCTGGAACCACACGGCGGCGGGGCGCCACGGCAATCGCAGGATCTCCGTCGCGTGGCCCGGCAGGTACTCCGGCCGGCGGAAGACGTCGATGACGTCCACGGGCCCGGCGAGGTCGGCCAGCGTCGCGACCACCGGCTCGCCCAGCACCCGGCGGCCCACCAGCGTGGGATTTACCGGGCACAGCCGGTAGCCCTGCTTCGCCAGGTAGGCCGGCACGTAGTACGCCGGCGCGCCGGCATCGGCCTTGGCGCCCAGCACGGCAACGGTGCGCGCCTCGCGCAGGATGCGCGCCAGCCCGGCGTCGTCGTCCACGAGGTGGCTCCGCCAGGAATCGCTCATGACGTCAGGGTCGCACACTCTCACGCCGCCGTCAGCGCGGCAAGCATCTCGGCCCCGAACGTGTCCACGCGCCAGCGCCGCACGCCGTCCACGCCGGCCAGCTCGTCGAGGGTGCGGGGCGCGGCAGCGGCGATCGCGGTGATGAGCCGGTTGGGCAGCAGCACGCCGGGCTCGAGGCCGACGCGCTCGGTGGCCCCGCTGCGCCAGCGCCGCAGCTTGTCGATGCGCCGGCTCATGGCGCCGGGGATCACCGGGCGCGGCCGCCGGGGCAGCGTCGGCAGCTCCTCCTCCGCCAGCGCCAGCCCGCGCTCGACCGCGGCCAGCAGCGCCGTGCCCCACCGCCCGAGCACGCGCGGCGTCACGCCGGTGATCGTGCCGAGCATCGCCGCATCGCGCGGCAGCGTCTGCGCGATCTTGAGCAGCGTGTCCTCGCCGACGACCTTGAACGGGGGCCGGTCGGCCGCCCGCGCCAGCTGCTCGCGCGTCGCCCACAGCTCGCGCAGCACCGCCAGCCCGCGCGAGGGCAGCTCGCGGGCGCCCTTGACGCCGACGTAGGCGTCGGGATCCACCGGGCGCTCCGGCGCCGGCTGCGCCGCCAGCGCCGCGCACTCCTCCTCGACCCACGCCAGCCGCCCGGCGCGTGCGAGCTCGTCAACCAGCCGCGCCTTGAGCGCGAACAGATGCTGGACGTCGGCGGCCGCGTAGGCCAGCTGGGCGGCGTCGAGCGGACGCATCGACCAGTCGTCCTTCTGGCGCGAGGGCGGCAGCGTCACGGCGAGATAGCTCTCCAGCAGCACGTCGAGCCCGAGCGCCTTGCCGCCGAGGAAGCGCGCCGCGATCGCGGTGTCGAAGACCGACGCGAACGTCAGGCCGTAGCGGCGCTTGAGGTGCACCAGGTCGTTGTCGCCGGCGTGCAGCACGAGCGGGCGCCGCCGGTCGGTGAACAGCGGCGCCAGCGGCGCCAGGTCCGGCAACGCGATCGGGTCCACGAGCCAGACGGCGCCGGCCGGCAGCCCGATCTGCACGAGCGCCAGGCGCTCGGGATAGTGGTGCAGGCTGTCGCCCTCGGTGTCGAGCGCGATCTCCGGCGCCGCCGACAGCTCGTCGACCGCGCGCGCGAGGTCGGCCGGCTGGCGGGCCCAGTGGATGACCGGAACGTCGGCTGCGGTCAGGGCTCGGCTACGCCTTCTTGCGGTGGAGCATCGACTGCTGCATGCGCTCGAAGCGACGGCGCAGCGGCTCGAGTCCCTCGTCGTGGGTGATGACGTACAGCTCGTTGCGGCGGATGGCGTCGAGCACCATGTCGGCCACGGTGTCGGGCGCCAGGTAGCGGCCGATCAGCTCCACCGCCGGCGACGCCGCCGCGCGCTCGTTGCGCAGCGCGGCCGGGCGGTTGCGCTCCGACTCGCCGATGCGCGTCTGCACGCCCATCGGACACAGCACGCTGACGCCGATGCCGTAGGCCCGCAGGTCCTTGGCCAGCGTCTCCGAGAGGCCGACGACCGCGTACTTGGAGGTGTTGTAAACGCCGAGGCCCTGGCTGGCGATGAGCCCGGCCATCGAGGCGGTGTTGACGATGTGGCCGCCCTCGCCGCCGGCGATCATGCGCGGCACGAAGGCCTCGACGCCGTGGATCACGCCCCAGAGGTTGACGCCGAGCACCCACTGCCAGTCGCGATGGGTCGCCGTCTCCAGCCCGCCCCAGGTCGCGACGCCGGCATTGTTGCAGACGACGTGCACGGCGCCGAACGCCTGCCAGGCGCGCTCGGCGAGCGCCTGGACCTGGCCGAGATCGCTCACGTCGGTGCGCACGGTGAGCGCCTCGACCCCGTGGCCGCGCACCTCACCGGCCACGCCGGCCAGCGCCGCCTCGTCCAGGTCGGCGACCACGACGCGCGCGCCCTCGCGCGCCAGCGCCAGGACGAGCGCGCGGCCGATACCGCTGCCACCGCCGGTAACCACCGCGACCTTGCCCTTGAACGAATCCACGGCCACCCACGGTAACTGTCGCTGGCGCGCGCGTCAAACTCAGATGGGGGCCCCGACATGGCCCCCAAACCCCCAGATGTTCGCAGCGCCCCCGCAAAGCCGGGGCGCTTCTCGGGAGTGCGCAACGTCATGAGGGCCCCGACATGGCCCCCAAACCCCCAGATGTTCGCAGCGCCCCGACAAAGCCGAGGCGCTTCTCGAGAGTCCTCAACGTCGTCGGGGCTCTGACCTGGCCTCCAAACCCCCAGATGTTCGCAGCGCCCCGACTACACGGGGGCGCTCCTCGGGAGTGCTCAACGTCGTGGGGACTCCGGGAATGGCCCCCCAACGTCTGGAGGTTCGAAACGCCGCGTTAGACGGCGGCGCGGAGGGAGACGCGGTCGAGCCAGCGGGGGCGCCAGCCGGTGCGCTGGATGGTGGCGAAGACGCGCTCGACGTTGCCGAGGTCGCTCCACTCCACGCCCTTGACGCGCACGACGCCGAGGCGCGAGGCCGCCGGGACCAGCACCCGCTCGGAGAAGTTCACCGAGGGCAGGCCGGCGTAGACGCGCTCGGCGAGACGGGCCTCGCGCGGCGTGCCCAGCGCGCGGCGCAGCGGCTCGAAGCTCGCCACCACCTCCGGCATGCCGGCGACGATGAGGTCGAGGAACGCCGACACCCGCCCCACCATCACGAAGCTGTTCCACAGGCAGCCGCGCGAGAGCAGCGAGAGCGCGACCTCGGGCGCCGGCTTCTCCCAGAAGCGCCGGATGGGGAACGCGAGCGCCGCCTCGGTCGGCAGCGGCCGCGAATCAGCCTCGATCCAGCCGTACTCCGTCTCCGGCGTGTCGGCCTCGATGCCCAGCAGCACCACCATGCCGGGCCGCGAGTCCACCGCGGCCAGCGCGACGGCGACCGCGCTCATGAACGCGACGTCGTCGTCGATGAAGTGGTCGGAGGGGAACACCGCGATTGGCACGTCGCCGGCCAGCTCGCCGATGCGCAGCAGCGGATAGAGCAGGCCGGGGCCGGTGCCGCGATTGTCGGGCTGGGCGACCAGGCGGCCCGGGGCGAGGTCGCCGAGCAGCGCGCGGTAATAGGGCTCGTGCGTCTGCGTCACGACGACCACCTGCTGGTCGAACCGGGTGAGCAGGTCGGCGCGCCGGCGAGTGCGGTCCAGCAGCGTCTCGCCGTCCAGGAGAGGGCAGAACTGCTTGGGGCGCGGGTCACCGGTGATTGCCCGCGTCAGCGGGCGCAGGCGGACGCCATCGCCACCAGCGAGGATCAAAGCCCAGGGGGCCGCCGGCATCGTCGGCATCGCTCGTCCTTTCCTGCAATCAATCCCCGCGGGGCCGCGGGACGCGCAGACCTGCAGCAACTCCGATGCCGGATCGAGGCGCCGCGATCCCAACGCCGTTCAAATGATCCCACGCCCGGTTGGGTAAGAAAATGCCGCGTTTGGAGAGTAAGCGTGACGCCGTCGGAGGGCGCCCTGTGCTCGCGCGGTTCCGAAATGCCCGGGCGCCGGGCGTGGCGTGCGACGCGCGCCGGGCCCTGACGCAGCGCGCGTCAGCGGGGCACGAGCGTGGCACGGCTCTGCGCCGCGTCCACGGTGACCGTGAAGCCGTCGAGCACGTCGCGGCCGAGCAGGCCGTCCACGCTCTCGCCCTGCAGCGCGTGCGCGATCACCGCCAGCGGCCCCACCTGGGCGCCGGCCACGTCCAGGCGCGGCACCGACACGAGCGTGGCGGTGGCGTCGCCGGTCACGCCGCGGATGTGGACTGCCGGACCCACCGAGGGATCCAGGCCGGCGCGCGCCAGCGCGGCCGGCGAGATCAGCGTGCGCTCGGCCCCCGTGTCCACGACCAGCCGCAGCGGCACGCCATTGATCGAGGCGTCGACCACGAGCGGCCCGCCGCCGTACGGAATGACGGCGCCGGGCGGCACCGCCGGCGTGGCCGGCAGCACCGGGCCCGGCGTCGGCGAGCCGATGTCGGTGGCGCTGTCGCGAAACTGCTCGGGGATGGACGCGACGTCCGTCGTGTAGTGCACCGTGCCGTCGGCGTCCGTCCACCGGTAGAGCTCGGCGCGCACCGCGCCCGGCGCCAGCAGGCTCAGCAGCAGCGCCGTGGCGAGCGCGGCGAGCCCCTTCACACCACCTTCTTGGCGTGCAGGTCGGCGATCTCGGCCGCCGTGTAGCCGTGCTCGGCCAGCACCTCGTCGGTGTGCTGGCCGCGCAGGGGCGCCGGCCGGCGTACGCCGGCCTTCATGCGCGAGAACTTCACCGGGGTGCCGACGACCGGGATGTCGCCCAGGCGCGGGTGCACGACGCGCTCGACCATCTGGCGCGCAGCCGTCTGCGGATCGCGCATCACCTGCTCGACGTTGTTGACCGGCGTGGCCGGCACGCCGGCGTCCTCGAGGATCTTCAGCAGCGGCTCGCGGTCGTGCTTGCCGATGGCGGCCTCCAGCGCGGATTCCAGGTCGCGCCGGTGCTTGACACGCTCGATGTTCTTCGCGAAGCGCGGATCGTCGGCCATGCCGGCCAGCCCCAGCGCGGGCGCCAGGCGCTGCCAGAACCGGTCGTTGGCGCCCGCGATGAAGATCCACTGGCCGTCGCGGCACCTGAACGTCCGGTAGGGCGACAGCGAGGGATGCGAGGAGCCGAGCGCCTTGGGGATGGTGCCGGTCAGCAGGTACCCCTCGGCGTGGTAGTTCAGCAGCGTGATCGCGGTCTCCAGCAGCGAGCCGTCCACGCGCTGGCCCAGGCCGGTCTGCGTGCGGTGCAGCAGCGCGTTGACGATGCCGAACGCGCAGAAGATGCCGGTGGTGAGATCGAGGAACGACACGCCGGCGCGCACGGGCGGGCCGTCGGGCTCGCCGGTGATGGACATGATGCCGCTGAACGCCTGCATCAGCGCCTCGTAGCCGGCGCCGTCCTTGCGGGGGCCGGTGCGGCCGAATGCCGACACCGAGCAGTACACCAGCCGCGGATTGAGGGCCGACAGCGTGTCGTAGCCGACGCCGAAGGACTCCATCGTGCCGGTGCGGAAGTTCTCGATGAGCACGTCGGCGCGGCCGACCAGCCGCTTGAGGACGTCCACACCGGCCGGCTGCTTGAGATCGAGCGTCATGTCGCGCTTGTTGCGGTTGATGACGAGGAACGCGGCCGACTCGCCGTCCTTGTGCGGCGGCCAGGTGCGGGATTCGTCGCCGGCGGCGGTGTCCTCGACCTTGATCACGTCGGCGCCGAGGTCGGACAGCAGCATGGCGCAGAACGGCCCGGCCAGCACGCGGGAGCAATCGACGACGCGAACGCCTTCGAGGGAGAGGGCGGGAGAGGTCATGGTATGCGCTACTATACCTCCATGTCCCGCCTGCGCGAGGCGCTCCGCCGGCGCGTGCTCGTCCTCGACGGCGCGATGGGAACGATGCTGCAGGCCGCCGGGCTCACGGCGGCGGACTTCGGCGGCGCCGCCCTCGAGGGCTGCAACGAGCACCTGAACCTCACCCGCCCCGACGTCGTGCGCGGCATCCACCGCGCGTACCTGGAGGCCGGCGCCGACGCGATCTCCACCAACACGTTCGGCTGCGCGCCGTACGTGCTGGCCGAGTACGGGCTCGGCGAGCGGGCCGAGGAGATCGCCCGCGCGGGCGCGCAGCTGGCGCGGGAGGCGGCCGGCGAGGCGTTCGTGCTGGGCGCGATGGGACCCTCGACGCGCACGATCACGGTCACCCGCAACGTGACGTTCGACCAGGTGCGCGAGGCCTATCGCGTGCAGGCGGCCGGCCTCGTCGCCGGCGGCGTGGACGCGCTGCTGCTGGAGACCTGCCAGGACACGCTGAACGTCAAGGCGGCCGCGCTCGGCGTGCAGGACGCGATGCGGGCAGCCGGCGTGACGCTGCCGCTGATGGTGAGCGGCACCATCGAGCCGACCGGTACCATGCTGGCCGGCCAGGGCGTCGAGGCGCTGTGGACGTCGCTCGAGCACCTCGGCCTGCTCGCGATCGGCCTCAACTGCTCCACGGGCCCCGAGTTCATGACCGACCACCTGCGCTCGCTGGCGTCGCTGGCCACCGCGTTCGTGAGCGTCTATCCCAACGCGGGCCTGCCGGACGAGCGCGGCCAGTACGGCGAGACACCGGCCAGCCTGGCGTTCAAGCTCAAGCGCTTCCTCGACGAGGGCTGGCTCAACCTCGTGGGCGGCTGCTGCGGCACCACACCGGCCCACATCGCCGCCATCGCCGCGCTGGCCCGCGGCCGCGCCCCGCGCGTGCCGCCGACGACGCTGGCGCCGGCGGTGAGCGGCATCGAGGTGCTCTCCCCCACCGAGGACAACCGGCCCGTGTTCGTGGGCGAGCGCACCAACGTCATCGGCTCGCGGAAGTTCAAGGAGCTGGTGGTCGGCGAGCGGTTCGACGACGCCGCCGAGGTCGGACGCGCGCAGGTGAAGGCCGGCGCCCAGGTGCTCGACGTCTGCCTGGCCAATCCCGATCGCGACGAGGCGGCCGACATGGACCGCTTCATGGCCGAGCTGACCCGGCGCGTGAAGGTGCCGCTGATGATCGACTCCACCGACGCCGCGGTGCTGGAGATCGCGCTGCGCCACTGCCAGGGCAAGGCGATCGTGAACTCCATCAACCTGGAGGACGGTGAGGAGCGCTTCGAGCGGGTCACGCCGCTGCTGCGGCGCTACGGCGGCGCCGTCGTCGTCGGCTGCATCGACGAGAACAAGCAGCAGGGCATGGCGGTCACCCGCGAGCGGAAGCTGGCGATCGCCGAGCGCTCCCACGAGCTGTTGACCGAGAGGTACGGGCTGCCCGCCCGCGATCTGATCTTCGACCCCCTCGTCTTCCCGGTCGGCACCGGCGACGCCAATTACATCGGTTCGGCGGTGGAGACGATCGAAGGGCTGCGGGCGATCAAGCGGCGCTTCCCGGAGTGCCGCACGATCCTGGGCATCTCCAACGTCTCCTTCGGGCTGCCGCCGGCGGGCCGCGAGGTCCTCAACGGCGTCTTCCTCTACCACTGTGTCAAGGCCGGGCTCGACTACGCGATCATCAACACCGAGCGGCTCGAGCGCTATCCCTCCATTCCCGAGGAGGAGCGGCGGCTGGCCGAGGACCTGCTCTACTGGCGCGGCGCCGACCCGGTGGCGGCCTTCGCCGCGCACTTCCGCGAGCGCCGCAAGGCGGCGCCGGTGGCCCGCACGCTGTCGCTGGACGAGCGCCTGGCCCGCTACATCGTGGAGGGCAGCCGCGACGGCCTCGTCGAGGACCTCGACGCCAAGCTGACGCAGGCGGCGCCGCTGGAGATCATCAACGGGCCGCTGATGCGCGGCATGGACGAGGTCGGGCGCCTGTTCAACGACAACCAGCTCATCGTCGCCGAGGTGCTGCAGTCGGCCGAGGCGATGAAGGCCGCGGTGGCGCACCTGGAGCCCTTCATGGAGAAGACCGCCAGCGCCACGCGCGGCACCATCGTGCTCGCCACCGTCAAGGGCGACGTGCACGACATCGGCAAGAACCTCGTGGAGATCATCCTGTCCAACAACGGCTACCGCGTGATCAACCTCGGCATCAAGGTGCCGCCGGAGGACCTCATCGCCGCCTGGCACATGCACAAGCCCGACGCGTTCGGCCTGAGCGGCTTGCTGGTGAAGTCGGCCCAGCAGATGGTCGTCACCGCCCAGGACCTGCGCGCGGCCGGGATCGAGGCGCCGCTGTTCGTGGGCGGCGCCGCGCTCACCCGCAAGTTCACGGCCACCCGCATCGCCCCCGAGTACGGCGGCGTCACGCTCTACGCCAAGGACGCGATGGACGGGCTCGATCTCGCCAACCAGTTCTTCTCCGCGATGAGCCGCGACGCGCTGCTCGAGCGCGTGCGCGC
>DASSLH010000124.1:0-3838 GCA_035689625.1 Candidatus Methylomirabilota bacterium
TACCGCTGGGCCGCATTCAGCATGCTACCCCAGGACGGTGCCGGCGGCTGCTGGCCCAGGCCCAGGAACGACAGGCTCGCCTCGGCGATGATGGCCGCGGCGACGGTGAGGCTCCCCTGGATCAGCAGCGGCGGCAGCATGTTGGGCAGGATGTGGCGGCCGGCGATGCGGCGGTGCGAGCAGCCGAGCGCGCGCGCCGCCTCGACGTATTCCTCGTGCTTGAGCGACAGCACAGTGCCGCGGGCCAGCCGGAGGAACGTCGGCAGGGCGGCGATGCCGATGGCGATCATCGCGTTGGTGAGGCTCGGCCCCAGGAAGGCGGCCAGCGCGATCGCCACGATGAGGAACGGCACCGCCAGCATCGCGTCGGTCACGCGCATGATGAGCGCGTCGATCCAGCCGCCGGCGTAGCCCGACAGCAGGCCGAACGGCACGCTGATCGTCAGCGCGATGGCCACCGGGATCACGCCGGCCAGCAGCGAGGCGCGCGCCCCCCAGATGATGCGCGAGAGCACGTCGCGCCCGACCTCGTCGGTGCCGAGCACGTGCAGGCTGGACGGCGGCTTGCGCACCGCCGCGTAGCTCATCGCGATGGGGTCGAACGGCGCCAGCCGCGGCGCCGCCAGCGCGACGGCGATGAACGCCAGCACGACGGCGGCGGCCAGCAGGGCGGACGGCCGGCGGAGCAGGCGCCGCACGTCAGCCGCGCAGCCGCGGGTTGGCGACGAAGTAGAGCATGTCGGCCAGCAGGTTCATGAGCACGAACAGGCCGGCAGAGATCAGCACCACGCCCTGCACGACCGGGTAGTCGCGGTTGAACACGGCGTCGACCAGCAGCTTGCCGAAGCCGGGGATCGCGAAGATCTGCTCGGTCAGCACCGCGCCCGAGAGCAGGCGGCCGAACTCGATGGCGCCCAGCGTGATGACCGGGATCAGCGCGTTGCGCAGGGCGTGCTTGAGGATCACCAGCCGCTCGGGCACGCTCTTGGCCCGCGCGGTGCGCACGTAGTCGGCGTGCAGCGTCTGCAGCATGGCGCCGCGCGTGTGGCGCATCATCACGCCGGCCACGCCGGTGCCGAGCACGACCGATGGCAGCAGGATCATCTTGAGATTCCGGGCCAGGTCCTCGCCGGGCGGCACGTAGCCCGAGGCCGGCAGCCAGCCCAGCCGCACCGCGAAGAGCAGGATCAGCATGATCCCCAGCCAGAAGTGGGGGACCGACAGTCCCGAGAGCGCGACGAGGTTGGCCGTGAGATCGAGCGGCGTGCCCTGGCGCGAGGCCGAGATCACGCCGGCCGGGATGCCGAGCGCCAGCGCGATCAGCATCGAGGCGGCGGCCAGCTCGAGCGTGACGGGCAGCTTGGAGGCGAGCAGCTCGGAGACGGGGATGCGGTTGCGCAGCGACTCGCCGAAGTCGCCGCGCAGCACGCGCCCGAGCCACAGGCCGTACTGCGCGGCGACCGGCTGGTCGAGGTGGTAGCGCTGGCGGATGGCCTGCACGGCGGCCGGGTCCTGCTCTTCGCCGGCCAGCGCCAGGGCGGCGTCGCCCGGCAGCAGCTGCTGCAGGCCGAAGATCAGCACCGACACGAAGAACAGCGTCGGCACCAGGATCAGGACCCGGCGGGTGACGAAAAGCCAGAGGCGCACGCTCAGTTCAGCTTCAGCCCCTGCAGGCGGATGATCCCGTCGGGGTGCGGCGTGAAGCCCTGCAGCCGCGCGTTGTACCCGGTGAACACGCGCCGGTGCCAGAGGATCAGCCGGGGGACGTCACGGACCAGGATGACGTTGGCCTGGTCGTAGAGGTGCTTGCGCTCGGCCGGGTCGTTGACCTGGCGGGCCTTGGTCAGCAGGGCGTCCACGTCGGCGTTGCAGTAGTGCGAGTCGTTCTGGGCGCCCTTGCAGGTCACGAACGAGTACACGTTGCCGTCGGGGTCGGGCCGCCCGCTCCAGAACGTGAAGTACGCCTCGAAGTCGCCCTTGCGACCGTTGGACAGCATCGTGACGTTCTCCTGCGTTTGCAGGTTCATCGTGATACCGGCCTCGGCCAGCATGCCCTGGAGGATCTGCGAGGCCTCCTGGCGATCGCGCTCGGGCGGCACGATCAGCGTGAAGGTGAGGTTCGGCTGGCCGGCCTCGCGCAGCAGCTGCTTGGCCCTGGCGACGTCACGCTTGTGGACTGGCAGCTTGGCGTCGTAGTAGAAGTTCGACGGGCTCACGAACTGGTTGCCGGCGATGTACTCGTTGTTGAACACGGTCTTGATCAGCGTCTCACGGTCGATGGCCAGGTCCACCGCCTCGCGCACGCGCGCGTCGGCGAACGTCTTGCTCTTCGGCCCGTTGCCCACGTTGAGCGGGATCATCTGGTAGCCGAGCTCGGGCACGCCGACGATCTTCAGCCGGCTGTCGGCGCGCACCTCGGCGAGGTCGGTGGGCGACACCCGCTCCATCATCGTGAGGTCGCCGGAGCGCAGGCTGGCTAGCCGCGCCGAGGAGTCGGTGATCGGCACGAACTCCACCCGGTCGATGTGGATGCTGCCCTTGTCCCAGTAGTCGGCGAAGCGCTCGCCCACGATGCGGCCCTGGGCGACGCGCTCGACGAACTTGTACGGCCCCGCGCACACCGGCCGGGTGCCGAGCTTGTCGCCCAGCGTGCGGGCGGCCTTGGGTGAGACCATCATGCCGGCGCGGTCGGTGAGCGCGGCCAGCAGCGGCACCAGCGGCTGCCCGAGGTTCAGGCGGACGGTGAGGTCGTTGACGACGTCCACCGTCTTGATCTCGCCGATCTCCGACTTGCGGAACGAGCCCGGCGTCGTCAGGTGCCGCTCGATGTTGAACTTCACCGCCTCGGCGTTGAACGGCTCGCCGTCGTGGAACTTCACGTTGGGCCGCAGCGTGAGCGTGATGGACTTGTGATCGGGCGCCCACTGGTAGCCCGTCGCCAGCTGGGGGACGATCTTCAGCTCGGGCGTGACGTCGAACAGCTTGTCGCAGAACGCCGCGAAGACCAGGCGGCCCACGTAGGCGCGGCTGATCGTGGGATCGAGCGCGTCCGGATCGTCGTTGAGGCCGATGCGGAGCACGCTCTGGGCGGCCGCGGGGGCGGCGGCCAGGAGCACCAGGGCGAGGGCGAGGATGGCGAGGCGCGGGCGAGTCATGCGGAAGACTCCTTTCTCGCTGGCTCGAGCCGGCCGCGAACGTCCACGGCGACGGCGCCGCGGCCGGCGTGGCCGACGATGAGGGGGTTGATCTCCAGGTCCACCAGCCGGTCGCCGAGGTCGGCGGCCAGCCACGACAGGCGCACGATGGCGTCGGCCACGGCGGCGACGTCGAGCGGCGGGCGGCCGCGGGCGCCGTGCAGCAGCGGCGCGGCGCGCAGGGCCGACAGCATCGCGCCGGCCCGGACGCGGCTCACCGGCGCCGGGGCCAGCGCAACGTCGCCGAGGATCTCGACGGCGACGCCGCCGAGCCCGGCGAGCCCGACCGGGCCGAAGGTCGGATCGCGCCGGGTGCCGACGATCACCTCGGCCTCGCCCGCGACCATGCGCTGCACGAGGAAGCCCTCGAGCTTGGCGTCGGCTGCGGCGGAAAGGCGCGCGCTCATCTCGCGGGCGGCGGCCAGCACGGCCTCGGCCGAGTCGAGCGCCAGGCGGACGCCGCCGAGGTCGCTCTTGTGCACGAGGCCGCGGCCGACGGCCTTCAGCGCGACCGGCAGGCCGAGCGCGACGGCGGCCCGGGCGGCCTCCTCCGGTGTGGCGGCCAGCCGCTGCGGCGCGACGGCGATGCCGTACGCCTCGAGCAGGCGCCGAGCGTTCTCGGGCGACAGCGGCCCGGCGTCGAG
>DASSLH010000125.1:0-4222 GCA_035689625.1 Candidatus Methylomirabilota bacterium
CGCGCCCGCGCGCGCCGTGCTCGATGCTCACCGCCGAGGCGCGCAGCCGGAGCGCGCCGGCCAGCAGCGCGGCGACGGCGGCGTTGGCCTGGCCCTCGACCGGCGGCGCCGCCACCCGCACCGCCAGGGTGCCGTCGGCGCGCCAGCCGACGATCTCGCTGCGCGGCGCCCGCGGCTGCACGCGCACGCGCAGCAGCCCGCCGGCCACGCTAGCCGGCCTCGCCCTCCGGCCCGGCGTCGGCGGCCAGCAGCCGCTGGTAGCGCTGCAGCGTGGCCGCCAGCGCCTCGATCACCTCCCGCCGCGTGCGCTTGAGCGCCTGGATCTCGACGCGGATCTTGGCCTCTTCCTCGCGCGCCGCCTCCACCGCCTTCTCGCCGCGCAGCTCGGCCTCGCGCACGATGAGCTCGGCCTCACGCTTGGCGGCGGCCTTCATCTCCTCGACCAGCCGCTGGGTGGTCACCAGGGTCTCCTGCAGCGTGCGCTCCCGGTCCACGACGCCGCGCTGGCGCTCCTCCTGGGCGGCCAGCTGCTCCTTGAGCAGCTGCGCTTCCTTCAGCAGCGCCTCGTAGTCGTCGGCCACGTCCTCCAGGAACGCGTCCACCTCCTGGGCGTCGAAGCCGCGAAACATCCGGACCGTGAACTGCTGCTGGCGGATGTCATGGGGCGTGATGCGCATCGAAGCCTCAGCCTCGCTATCTGAGTCGCAGCGCGAAGTCGCTCAGCGACTCCACCAGGAACCACTTCAGGAAATAGATGCCGAGGATGACGATCATCGGCGAGAAGTCGATCCCGGCGGCCATCATCGGCAGCCGCCGCCGGATGGGGCGCAGGACCGGCTCGGTCGAGCGATAGAGGAAGCGCACGATCGGATTGAATGGGTCGGGGCTGACCCACGAGACGATTGCACGGGCGATGATGATGAAGAAGTAGGCGGTGAGGACGAGGTCGAGCAGCCGCGCCAGCGCCAGCAGCATGTTCGAAACGAGGAACATCAGGCCGGTCCCCGTCCTAGCTCGCGGGAGCGCTGGGTGGCGCGCTCGACCGCGCGGATGAGCGTCGTGCGGATGCCGCCCTCCTCCAGCGCCGAGATGCCGGCGATCGTCGTGCCGCCCGGGCTGGAGACCATGTCCTTGAGCGCGCCCGGATGCATGCCCGTCTCCGACAGCAGGTGCGCCGAGCCGAGCACCGTCTGCGTGGCCAGCGTCATGGCCGTGATCCGGTCCAGGCCCATCTTGACGCCGCCGTCGGCCAGCGACTCGATGACGATCGCGACGTACGCCGGGCCGGAGCCGCTCAGCCCGGTGACCGCGTCCATGAGGTCCTCGTCCAGCACGACCACGCGGCCGACCGCGCCGAAGATCTCCTCGGCCGTGGCCAGGTCGTCGCCCTCGAGGCCCTGGCCCCTGGCGATGGCGGTCGCGCCCTGCAGCACCAGCGCCGGCGTGTTCGGCATCACGCGGATGATGCGCGCCTCCTTGCCGAGACCGGCGCGGATCGTGGCGGTCCCCACGCCGGCCGCGATGGAAACGAGCAGGTGGCGCGCGGTCACCGCCGGCGCGATCTCACGCAGCACGCCGGCCATGATCTGCGGCTTCACGGCCAGGATGACGACGTCGGCCTCGCGCACGCAGCGGACGTTGTCGGCGTGGGCGGCGATGCCGTACTGCCCGGCCAGCTGCTTCGTGCGCTCGGCCCGCACGTCGGTGGCGGTGATCATGTCGGGGACGACGAGGTTGGCGCCGACGAGCCCGCGGATGAGTGCTTCGCCCATGTTGCCGCCGCCGATGAAGCCCACGCGCTTGCCCTTGACGCTCATGCCTGGCTCCCTGCCCGCGGCGGCCGCGCGCCGAAGATGGCCGTGCCCACGCGCACCATCGTCGCGCCTTCCTCCACCGCCACCTCGAAGTCGCCGCTCATGCCCATCGACAGCCCCCGCAGGCCGTGCCGCTCGGCCAGCTCGCGCAGCCGGCGAAACCACGGCCGCGAGTCTTCCGGCCGCTCGGCCTCGGGTGGGATCGCCATGAGCCCGGTCACCTGCACGTGGGCGAGCTTGGCGATGCTCTCGAGCGCCTGCCCCACCGCGTCGGGCGTGAACCCGCCCTTGCTGGCCTCGCCGGCGACGTTCACCTGCAGCAGCGCCTCGGCGGCCAGGCCGCGCGCCGCCGCCCGCCGCGCCAGCTCCTGCGCCAGCTCCAGCCGGTCCAGCGAGTGGATGACGTCGAACAGCTCCAGCGCGTCCTTGACCTTGTTTGTCTGCAAGTGCCCGACGAGGTGCCAGGCGGCCGGCCGCCCCAGCTCGGCGATCTTGGCCTTGGCCTCCTGCACCCGGTTCTCGCCCAGCGCCCGCAGCCCGGCGGCCAGCGCGGCGCGGACACGCTCGACGTCCACGGTCTTCGACACGCCGATGAGCAGCACGTCGTCGGGGCGGCGCCCGGCCCGCTCGGCCGCGCGCGCGATGCGCTCACGCACGCGCGCGAGGTTGTCCCGGATCTCCAGCATGCGCGATTCTAGCACGCGGATTTGGTCACTCGTCCACGACGGTCAGGACGTCGCCGCACCGGATCTGGCCGGATGCGATGACGTCCGCGTAGACGCCGAGCTGGAGATCGGCGGCGTCGACGATGTGCCGGAGGATGCGCGGATCGTCCGGCAAATCGGATTGCGCGAACGTCACCATAGCGCAGCGCTCCGCGGTCGCCCTGACGCGAAGCGTGACCCGGCCGTCGATCGACAGCGCCTTGCCGAGCCACTCGTGCTCCACCGGCCGGGCCCCGGGAGCCGCGATGACGAGATTGGGCCGGAAGCGCCGCTCGTCGACGACGGCATCGGGGACGCCAGCGGCCAGCCAGGCCAGCGACGCCGTCGTCAGCAGGTGGAGCGGGCCGGCGTCGAGATGGGAGATCGCCGCCTCGCGCGCCAAGGTGACGGGTTGACCGACGGCGGCCGAAAGCGCGGCATGAATGCCGGGAGCATCGCCACGCTGTCGGTGGCCGTCCGGAAAGACGATGACCGGCACGTCGCCCTCGTAGAGGGAACTGAATCCGAACAGCCCGTCGATCCGCCGAAACCGCCGCGTCGACTTGCCGCTGCCGAACTTGCCGGCGGCGTCGCGGAGCGCAAAGAGCCGGTCGCCGACCACGCCGCGCGCATCGATGTCGAGGGCGTCGAGTCGCTCGCCGAGCATCGACTTCACCGGATAGCGCCACAATCGGAGCACGACGCCGACCGTCCGCGACGCCATGTGTCGCCGCGCGCTACGGCAGCGCGGCGACGGTCACCAGGCGACCGCGGTTGCCCTTGCGATAGGAGTAGAGCAGCTCGGGGTGGCAGGCGGTGCACAGGCGCGGGTTCTCGATCTGGCGCGGATCCACGCCGGCGCCGGCCAGCAGCGCCTCATTGGCGGCCCACAGGTCGAGCCTGGCGTGGCCATCGCGCGGCGGCGTGAACCAGGCCTGCGCGCGGCGGCCGTGCGCGCGGCCGAACTCGCGCATGACGGGCTCGTCCACCTCGTAGCAGCACGGCCCGATCGCCGGCGCGATCGCGACGTGCAGCTGCTCGGCGCGGGCGCCGGCCTCGACCGCCGCGCGCACCGCGGCGACGGTGGCGCCCTTGACGGTCCCCCGCCAGCCGACGTGGGCGAGGACGAGCACGCGCGCGATCGAGTCCCACAGCGTGAGCGCCAGGCAGTCGGCGGTGAAGATCGCCAGCGGCACGTCGCGCTCGGTGGTCACCAGCACGTCGCCGGCGCCGGCGTAGCCGCCGCCCCGCGGCGCGCGCAGCACCTCGGCGCCGTGCACCTGGCGCGCGTAGGACACCCGCGCCGGATCGAGCCCCGCCGCCCGCAGGGCGCGCTGCGCGGCCGCCGTGAACGGCGCCGTCGGCTCCGACGGCGAGCTCACCCCCGGGAAATATCTCGTGGTCGTGACGTGCGGCAGCCCCAGCGCCGCCAGCCCGCTGAACCGAAAATGCGTCACCGGCTCCCCAAACGGCACCAGCCTCGTCGTCCCCTCCGAGATCATCACCCCGATCCTATCTCTCCTGACCGCGGGGAATGAACGACTTCTGGCAAGAGTGCTAGCGCTCGATCAGGCGTGCGCGAACACGAGCGCCGACCGCGCTCGATCCACCGCGTTCGCGCGCGGGCTCCGCCCGCGCAACCTGCCCTGGGGGAGGCAGGGAGGAGCGCGCCGCAAGGCGTGCGACGACCGTCGGAGGGGGGCC
>DASSLH010000126.1:0-8462 GCA_035689625.1 Candidatus Methylomirabilota bacterium
ACGGCGCCATCGCCACGTAGGCCAGCGCGTGGCCGAACGGCACCAGCTTCCGGCGCACGATGTAGGCGATGCCGAGGGCCAGCGCCAGCGCGAGCGCCGCCGAGACGAAGCCGTACACGAAGGTGTGCACGGTGGCCGCGCGGGTCAGCGGCTGGTCGATCAGGACGAAGCGCAGGTTCTGCAGCGTGAGGTTGTCGGCCGAGAAGCCGCGGCCCCAGGCCTTGGCGAAGGCCGCCTGCACGACGACGACCATCGGCAGGAAGAAGCCGAGCGCGGTGACGAGCAGGCAGTAGCCGAGCATCGCCCAGCGCCAGCGGCCCAGCCGCACCAGCCGCCGCTCACCGCCCATGCCGGTGAGCGCCACGTAGCCCTTGCGCGCGATGATGCGCTGCTGCAGCCAGAACAGCAGCACCGTGATTGCCAGCAGCGGCATCGCGTAGGCGGCGGCGACCTCCACGCGCGGCGGGAACTCGAAGAACTGCCAGAGCGTGGTGGTCATCACCTGGAAGCGCCCGGGCAGGGCGATCAGCGCGGGGGCGCCGAACAGCGCGATCGCCTCCAGGAACTCCACGATGAACGCGGCCAGGATCGCCGGCAGCGTCAGCGGCAGCGTCACCCGCAGCGTCGTGCGCACGACGCCGGCGCCCAGCGTGGTGGCGGCGTCCTCCATCTCCGAGGAGATCAGGTCCAGCGCCGAGCGCGTGAAGACGAACATGTACGGAAACGACGAGGCGGCGATGACCAGCACCAGCCCCGGCATCGAGTAGATGTTGAACGGCCCCGCGGCGGCGCCGGTCAGCGCGATCCAGGCGCGGTTGAGCCAGCCGGCGTTCGGCCCGGCCAGCAGGATCCAGGCGACCGCGCTCAGGTAGGACGGCACGATGAACGTGCCCAGCACGGCCGCCCACACCAGCGTCTTGCCCGGCATGTCGGTGCGCGACACCGCCCACGCCATCGGCACGCCGAACACGATGCAGAGCAGACCGACCGACACGCCGAGGACCAGCGAGTTGCCGAGCGCCTCAACATAGCGCCAGCGGCTGTAGGCGGTGACGTAGTTGTCCAGCGTGAGCCCGGCGCTGCCGTGCACGCTGACCCACAGCAGGCGCACGAGCGGGTTGACGACCAGCGCCAGCAGTACGCCGGCCAGCAGCAGCCAGAGCAGCAGCGACCTGTCGAGGTGCCGGGCGCGCACGACGCTAGATGCCGAAGGTGTCGCGGAACAGCTCCTTGACCTCGGGGATGCCCTTGTCGATCTCCTCGTAGGTCGGCCGGATCGTCTTGACCTGGGCGATGGACTTCATGCCGGGCGGCAGCTTGACGTTCTTGTTCACGGGGTCCTGGCGGAACTTCACCATGATCTCGTTGCACTCGCGCCCCAGCAGGTACTCCATGAAGAGTCTGGCCGCGTTGGGCGCCGGGGCGTTCTTGAGGATGCCGGAGGGCGAGACCATCAGCACGGCGCCGTCCTCGGGATAGACGAGCGCCAGCGGGTTGCCCTTGTCCTTGCTGATGAGCGTCGTCGCCGAGGGGCCGGCCGCCACCCAGCTCTCCTTGGCGTTGAGCATCGTCACCGTGTCGTTGATCGAGCGGCCGATGCGCGGCTTGTTGCCCTCCAGCTTCTTGAAGAAGTCCCAGCCGTAGAGCTTCTTCATCTGCACGACCCAGGTGCCGACGTAGCCGCTGAAGCCCGGGTGGCCGATGGAGACCTTGCCCTTCCACTTCGGATCGAGCAGGTCCGTCCACTTCCTGGGCGCGTCCTTGTCGCTGACCACGCTGGTGTTGTAGGTGATCAGGACGAGGCCGGCCGCCGTCGCGTAGAACGTGCCGTCCGGGTCGTTGAACGGCTTGAAGGCGTCGGGCAGCTCGCTGAGGTTCTTCGGCGTGTACGGCTGCAGCCAGCCCTCCTTCTTGAGATGGCCGTAGTGGCTGGTGTCGGTGGAGGAGAACACCGAGGCGACGGCCAGCCCGCTCTTCATGTCCTGCGACAGCCGCTGGAAGGCGACCTGGGCCGTCGTGCGCACGTAGTTGCACTTGATGCCCGGGTACTTCTGCTGGAAGCCGTTGCAGACCGCCGCCGCCGTCTCCGAGTCGTAGTGCGCCGTGTACCAGGTCAGCTCCTTCTCCTTCTTGGCCGCCTCGTACAGCGCCGGCTCGCCCTCGAAGGCGGCGGCGGGCACGGCGAGCGCGAGGGCGGCGACGACGGCGAGCAGGCGCACGAGACTCATGAGCGGTCCTCCTCGGCGCGTACGATATCATTCCGCCCATGGACATCGGCTGCCATCTTCCCAACCAGGGTCCGCTGGCCACCCGCGCCGCGCTGACGACGTTCGCCGCCGCCGCCGAGGCGCGCGGCGTCGCCTCGCTGTGGGTGAGCGACCACGTCGTCTTCCCGCGCACGGCGACCGGCAGCTATCCGGGCGGGCGCTTCCCGCATCCGCCGGACAAGCCCTACCTGGAGCCGGTGATCACGCTGGCCGCCGCCGCGATGTGCACCACGCGCGCACGGCTGGGCGCCTCCGTCTTCATCCTCGGCCACCGCCATCCGGTCGTCATGGCCAAGATGCTGACGACGATCGACGCGCTGTCCGAGGGCCGGCTGATCGTCGGCGTCGGCGTGGGCTGGTGGAAGGAGGAGCTGGAGATCCTGGGCGCGCCGTTCCACCGGCGCGGGCGCCAGGCCGACGAGGCGCTGCGCGTGTTCAAGGCGCTGTGGGGGCAGGACAACCCGGCCTTCGAGGGCGAGTTCTTCCGCTTCCGCGACCTCGGCTTCGCGCCCAAGCCGTTGCAGAAGCCCCACCCGCCGATCTGGGTCGGCGGCGACAGCCCCGGCGCCTTCCGCCGCGTGGCCGAGCTGGGCGACGGCTGGCACGCGACGTCCAAGACGCCGCAGCAGTTCTCGGAAGCGCTCGGTCGGTTGCGCGCGGCGGCCGACGCCGCCCGGCGACCGTTCGAGTCCATCGAGCTGTCGCTGCGCTTCGGCCTCACCGACGACCTGATCACGCAGGGCCCGCAAGCGATCGTGGACACGCTGGCGCAGTACCAGCGTCTCGGCCTCACCCACGTGCTGCTGGAGTTCCGCCGCGACGACCTCGACCGCATGCTGGAGATCCTGGACCTCGTCACCAGCCGCGTGCGGCCGGCGCTGGAGCGCGCGTGAGGGTCGAGACGCTGACGCCGCGCGTGCGGCAGCTCGCCTCCGGCCTGCGCTTTCCCGAGGGGCCGATCGCGATGCCGGACGGCTCGGTGATCCTCGTGGAGATCGCGCGGCAGACGCTCTCGCGGGTGACGCCGGACGGCACGGTGCAGGTGATCGCCCGCCTCGGCGGCGGCCCCAACGGCGCCGCCGTCGGGCCGGGCGGCAAGATCTACGTCACCAACAACGGCGGCTTCGAGTGGGTCGAGCGCCCCGGCAAGCTCTTTCCCGCGCTGCAGGCCCGCGACTACGCGGGCGGCAGCATCCAGGTCGTAGATCCGGGGTCGGGCAAGGTCGAGACGCTCTACGACGCCTGCGACGGCCGCCGGCTGCGCGGCCCCAACGACCTGGTGTTCGACGGCGACGGCGGCTTCTGGTTCACCGACCTCGGCAAGACGCGCGAGCGCGAGCACGACCGCGGCGCCGTCTACTACGCGCGGGCCGACGGCTCGAAGATCGTCGAGGCGATCTTCCCGCTCGACCGTCCCAACGGCATCGGGCTGTCGCCGGACGAGCGCACGCTCTACGTCGCCGAGACCGTCACGGCGCGCTGCTGGGCGTTCCGCCTCTCGGGCCCCGGGCGGATCGAGTCGGCCAACGGGCCCTATCGCGGCGAGAAGGGCCGCTGCCTCGTCGGGCTCGGCGGCTACCAGATGCTCGACTCGCTCGCCGTGGACGCCGAGGGCCACGTCGCGGTCGCCACGCTCGTCACCGGCGCCGTCAGCGACGTCTGGCCCGACGGCAGCCGCGTGGACCAGTACACGCTGCCCGACCTGATGGTGACCAATGTCTGCTTCGGCGGGCCCGGGCTGCGCACCGCGTTCGCCACGCTGTCCATGGGCGGCACGCTCGTGTCCTTCGAGTGGCCGCGGCCGGGGCTGCCGCTGAACCACCTGAACCGTCGCGCTACTTGAACGCGGTGATGAAGTAGGCGCCGATCACGATCAGCACGGTGCCGGCGACCAGCCGGGCGTTCAGGATCTCGCTCTCGCGCAGGAAGACCATCGAGAGCAGCAGCACGAAGATCGGCGAGATGTTGGCCAGCGGCGTCACCACGCTGACCGCGCCGAAGCCCAGCGCCACCAGCACCAGGAACACCGAGAGGTTCTCGGCGATCCCCGCCAGCACGAAGTAGACGAGGCTGCGGCCGCGGCAGGCCATCGCCGCCCCCTGGCCGGAGATCATCAGGAACGCCGTGAACGTCACGAACGCCGCCGTCACGTTGGCGGCGGCGCCGATGACGACGCCGGCGCCGTCGAGCGCCAGCTTGCGCAGCACGGCGACGGTGCCGAAGCAGCCCGCCGAGCCGAGCGGCAGCAGCAGCAGCGCCGCCCGCACGCCGATGCGCCGGCCGCCCAGCGACAGCAGCGTCGTGCCGGCGATGGTGACGAGCGTGCCGGCCAGGATCATCGGCGTGACGCGCTCGCCGAGGATCAGGATCGCCAGGCCCGTGGACACCAGCGGGTTGAGGTTCACGAGCGCCGCGCTGATGGAGGGCCCCACCGCCTGGATGCTGAAGAAGCGCAGCAGCCGCCCGACGACCGTGCCGATGAGGCCGGCCAGCACGAAGAACGCCAGGCTCCAGAGCGTGGGATGGCCGGGGCCGCCGGTGAGCGCGACCGCCAGCCAGAGCCCGAGCGTGCCGACCAGCAGGTTGATCCAGAACCCGGTGTAGGGGTGGTAGCGCTGCAGACCGGCCCGGATGAAGATCGTGGCCAGGGCGGAGAGCAGGGCGCTGGCAAGGGCGAGGGCGGCGACGGTGCCGGACACCGTGCGCGATGCTACCATCGAGCGGCCGGGAGGACGGCAGAGATGCGTGACGAGAGGGCCATCGAGAGCGAATCCACCGAGCTGCTGCGCACGCTGATCCGCAACGCCTGCGTCAACACCGGCGAGGCGGCGTCGGGCCAGGAGGCGCGCAGCGTCGAGGCGCTGGAGGACTTCTTCGCGGGCTCCGGCCTGTCCTGCGAGCGCTACACCTCCGAGCCCGGGCGCACCAGCCTCATCACCCGCCTGGAGGGCACCGACCGCACGGCGCCCACGCTGCTGCTGATGGGCCACACCGACGTCGTGCCGGTGAACCTGTCGGGCTGGCAGCGCGACCCCTTCGCCGCCGAGCTGGTGGACGGCATCGTCTGGGGCCGCGGCGCCGTGGACATGCTGAACCTGACCTCGACGATGGCGGTGGCCACCCGGCGGCTGGCCAGGAGCGGCTTCAAGCCGCGCGGCACGCTGATCTACCTGGCGGTGGCCGACGAGGAGGCGGGCGGCTTCCTCGGCGCCGGCCACCTCGTCGAGCGCCACGCCGAGGCGGTCGAGTGCGACTACGTGATCACCGAGAGCGGCGGCGTGCCGATCCCCACCAAGTCCGGCCATCGCCTCAAGGTGACCGTCGGCGAGAAGGGCGGCAACTGGCGCAAGCTGATCGTGCACGGCACGCCCGGCCACGGCTCGCGGCCCTTCCGCACCGACAACGCGCTGGTGACGGCCGCCAGGATCGTGCAGCGCATCGCCGAGTACCGCCCCCAGGCGCGCATCCTCGACGCCTGGCGCGGCTACGTCGAGGCGCTCGAGCTCGAGCCCGGAATCACCGAGGCGCTGACCGATCCCGCGCGCGTCTACGAGACCGTGCGCGACCTCGACAACCTCACGCTGGCCCGCGAGGCCCACGCCTGCACCCACACGACGTTCTCGCCCAACATCGCCCACGGCGGCACCAAGGTGAACGTCATCCCCGACCGCGTGGAGATCGACGTGGACATCCGCTCGCTGCCCGGCATCGAGTCGCACGAGGTGGAGGCGATGCTGCGGGAGGCGATGGGCGACCTCGCCGATCGCGTCACGATCCAGACGCCGCCCGACCGCAAGCGCGGCGGCAGCGTGTCGCCCACCGACACGCCGCTGATGGCCGCCATCGCCCGCGTCGCCACCCGGATGATGCCGGACGCCAGGGTCGTGCCGGCCATCACCACCGGCGGCACCGACGCCAAGTTCTTCCGCTGGAAGGGCATCCCGGCCTACGGCTTCGGCCTGCACTCGCTGCGCATCCCGTACACCGAGTACCCGATCATGTTCCACGGCCACAACGAGCGCGTGGACACCGAGAGCCTCAAGCTCTCGGCGATGATGTGGGAGGCGCTCTGCCGCGACTTCCTCGGCTGACGGCCGCCGTGCCGTTCGGGCCGACGTAGCGTCAGCCATCCGACGGCGACGGGCGCTCGCCGGACACCTCGCCGTCAGGAAAGTCGTTGTTCCCGCGACGATCCGGCGATTGGTACGCGGACTGCACTCGCGATCCTCCTGGAGCTTCCCGCGCCGGAATGCCGGCCGCCGGGAGAGGAGGACAGCAACGTGAACATGCACACGCGGATGGTCCGGATCGTCCTGCTCGCTGCGGTGCTCGCGCTGACGCTCGCGCAGGCCAGTGCCTGGGCCGAGACGAGCACGCTGTCGCCGAAGGACCAGAAGATCGCCCGGGCGCTGTTCGAGGCGCAGAGCACGAGCGGCGGCGCGCAGCCGCTGACCGTGGACCAGATCAGCGCGCTGAAGGCGCACAAGGGCTGGGGCGACGTGTTCAAGGACATGAAGAGCAAGGGCCTGCTGACGGAGAAGAACCTGGGGCAGGTCGTCTCCGCGTACGAGAAGCACCACCCCGAGACCGCGAAGCTGCAGCGCACGGACAAGCCCGACAAGGCCGACAAGCCCGGCAAGCCGGACAAGCCCGAGCGCATGGACAAGCCCGACCGACCGGAGAAGCCGGGGCGCTGATCGCCGCGACGTCTGCCCGGCGCGGCCACCCGCCGCGCCGGGCCTCACCGCCGGTGTTGTCGCGGAGCATTCCGCTCCGGCCGTCCCGCGTGGGAGGAGACATGCGTGAGCGTCTGCTGCTGACGGCCGTCGTGGTGCTGCTCGTGGCCGCGGCGCCCGCCTTCGCCGAGGACCATCCCTGGCTGTCGTTCTCCTCGTCGGTCAACTACACGGTCGGTGACTACGGCACCGACAAGGACACGACGATCGTCTACGTGCCGTTCACGCTCGGCGTGAGCCCGATCGACCGGCTCTGGCTCAGCGTGACCGTGCCGTTCATCTACCAGTCGAACCAGAACGTCGTTCTCACCGGCGGCGGCGTGGCCTCGCGCCAGAAGCAGAAGGGCAAGCTCACCAAGCCCGCGGGCTCGACCAGCGAGGAAGGTCTCGGCGACGTGCTCGGCAAGGCCTCGTTCGTCGTCGTGCGCGAGGCCGCGCTGATCCCGGAGATCGAGCCGTACGTGAGGATCAAGTTCCCCACTGCGGATCGCGACCGCGGCCTCGGCACCGGCGAGTTCGACGAGACCTTCGGCGTGGACCTGAGCAAGAACCTGGTCGGCGACCTCTACGGCTACCTCACGCTGGCCTACACGTTCATCGGCGACCCGCCCGGCTCCGACCTGCACGACTCCTTCGGCTGGAGCCTGGGCGCCGCCTACGCTGTCGTGCCGGCGGTGTCGGTCTTCGCGTTTCTCGACGGCGCGACGTCGGTGGCGCCGGGCCAGGACGGCCCGCTCGAGATTCGCGCCGGTGCCGAGTGGCGCATCACGCGGGTGCTGAAGCTGACCGGCTCCGTGACGCGCGGCCTGTCCGACGGCTCGCCCGACTGGGGCGTCTCCGCGGGGCTGGGCGTGAAGTTCTGATCAGCCCAGCTCGACCTCCGCGCTCATCGCGACCGTGCCGTCGGGCGTGACGGCCCAGCACTCGCAGGCGCGGCCGTCGGCGGTCGGGCGGCCGCGCAGCTCGAAGGGCGCGGTGTCGAACAGCGGGGCGCGCGCCTGCGTCGTGTAGCCGCGGATCGTGCGGCCGGGCGTGTGATCGCGGGCGAAGTCGATCAGCAGCGTCGTCGTCAGCGGGCCGTGCACGACCAGCCCGGGGTAGCCCTCCACGTCCATCGCCCACGGCCGGTCGTAGTGGATGCGGTGGCTGTTGAACGTCAGCGCCGAGAAGCGGAAGAGCAGGACCGCGTTCGGCGTGATCGTCCGCCGCCACGGCACGTCGGCCGGCGCCGGATCCCGGCGGGGCGCCTGGTTCCTCTCGCCGGCCTTGATCTCCTCGCGGAAGACCGTGCGACGCTCCTCCTCGACGGCCAGGCCGGCGGGGGCGAACACGCGGCTCAGCACCGTGGCGAACACCAGCGTGCCGGTGCCGCCCTGCTTGAGCGCGATGTCGGACAGCGACATCTCGCGGCGCACGGCCTCGCCCAGCCGCAGCGGGCGGTGGAGGCGCTGGCGCTCGC
>DASSLH010000127.1:0-3478 GCA_035689625.1 Candidatus Methylomirabilota bacterium
GTTGCCGACCTCGAGGTTCGTGCGGTGGTCCTTGATGCGCTGCTGCGGGTGGAAGGTGTAGGAGCGGATCTGGCTGCCGAAGGCGATGTCCTTCTTGGTCCCGGTCAGCTCGGCGATCTCCTCCTTCTGCTTCTTCTCGGCGATCTCGTACAGGCGCGCCTTGAGGATCCGCATCGCCGTGTCGCGGTTGCGCAGCTGCGAGCGCTCGTTCTGGCAGGAGACCACGATGTTGGTCGGCAGGTGCGTGATGCGCACGGCCGAGTCGGCGGTGTTGACGCCCTGGCCGCCCGGGCCGGAGGAGCGGAAGACGTCCACGCGGATCTCGTCGTCGCGGATCTCGACCTCGACGTCGTCTACCTCGGGCACGACGGACACGGACGCGAAGCTCGTCTGCCGCCGGCTGGAGGCGTCGAACGGCGAGATGCGGATGAGCCGGTGCACGCCGGCCTCGCCCTTGAGGTAGCCGTAGGCGTACTCGCCGGTGACCTCGATCGTGGCCGACTTGATGCCCGCCTCCTCACCCGGCAGCAGGTCGACGACCTCGGCCTTGAAGCCCGCGCGCTCACACCAGCGCAGGTACATGCGCATGAGCATCTGCGCCCAGTCTTGCGACTCGGTGCCGCCGGCGCCGGGATGGATGGACACGATCGCGGCCTTGCCGTCGTGGGGGCCGGAGAGCATCACCTTGAGCTCGAACTCGTCGAGCTCGCGGCGCAGGCGCGCGATGCCGGCGGTGATGTCGCCGTCGAGGCTGCCGTCGTCGCCGGCCTCCTGGGCCAGCTCGAGCAGCACACCGAGATCGGAGGCCTGGGCGGAGAGCTGGCCGACGCGCTCGACCGTGCGGGCCAGCTCGGCGCGCTCACGGATCAGATCCTGGGCGCGGCGGTTGTCCTCCCAGAACGACGGCGAGGCCATCTCGGTGTCGAGCCTGGCCAGGCGCTGCTCCTTGCCGGGCAGGTCAAAGATGCCTCCGCAGCTCGTCGAGCCCGCGCGTGAGCTCGCTCGCCTCGCGCTTGAAGTCGCCGATCATGCCCGGCTCCGCGCGGCCAGCCCCACCGACGCCGCCGCGACCGCCAGCGAGAGCCACGCCACCCAGTCCCCCACGCGCGTGTAGAGCGTGCGCCCGCTGCGCAGCGGGACGCGATCGGTGAGGACGCCGCGCTGGAAGAGGCCGAGATGGCGCACGATCTGGCCGCTCGGCGCGATGAAGGCGGAGACGCCCGTGTTGGCCGCGCGCACGACCGCGATGCGATGCTCCACGGCCCGGAACGGGTACATCGCCAGATGCTGCGCCGGACCGCTGGTGCGGCCGAACCATCCATCGTTGGTCATGTTCACCATCACGCGCGCCCCATGGTTCACGAACTCGCGAAACAGGTCGGGGAAAATGCCTTCGTAACAGATCACCACGCCGAACGGGGCTGGCGGACCCGGGAACACGACGGTGCGGGAGCCGGGCTCGAGCTCCGCGATGAACTCCGCCCAGCCCCGGACAAACCCGATGATACCCGACAGCGGCACGTACTCACCGAACGGAACGAGATGGATCTTATCATACCGGCCGACGATGCCCTGCGGCGTGACGAGGAACGCGGTGTTGGACAGCTTGCGCCCGGGGCCATCGAGCACGTCGATGGAGCCGACCAGCAGCGGCGCCCGCAGCTGGCCGGAGAGCGCGGCCAGCGTGGCGAGCAGCCCGGGGTCGCGCCGCAGCGCCGTCGGCGACGCCGTCTCCGGCCAGACGATGAGGTCCGGATGCTCGGCGCCCGCCCGACGCGTCAGCTCCAGGTAGATGCCGAGCGTGACGGTGACGAACTGCGGGTCCCACTTCAGCGGCTGCTCGATCGAGGGCTGCATGAGCGCGACCGAGACCGCCGGCGCCGCCGGCGGCTCGTGCAGCCGCCAGGCGCCGAACAGCAGCGTGCCGGCCATCAGCAGCCCGGCCAGCCCCAGGCCCGCGATCGCCGCACGCCACCGCAGCACCAGCGCGCCGCTCAGCGCGGCGTTGGCGGCGACCACGAGGAACGAGACAGCGTGCACGCCGCCCAGCTCGGCGATCTGGATCACCGGCAGCCGCAGGTACTGTGAGTAGCCGAGCGTCCCCCACGGAAACCCGCCCAGCAGGTGGCCGCGCACCCACTCGCCGGCGACCCAGAGCCACGGCGCCGTCAGCAGCGCCCACGCCACCGAGCGGCGCTGCGCCAGCCACGCGGCGCCGCCGGCCACCACGGCGACGAACATGCCGCACCACGCCGCCAGCAGCAGCGTCGGTCCCCATGTGAGCGGCCACGGGATCTCGCTGAACGTGCGGAACGTGAAGTCGAGCCAGCTCAGCAGCACGAGGAAGAACGCGGTGCCGTAGAGCCAGCCCCACGCGAACGCCACCCGCGGCGCGGCGCCGACGGCGACGACGAACAGCGGCACCAGCGCGTACCACGCCGCGCTCTCCCAGTCGGTGCGGGGAAAGGCCAGCGCGAGCACGGCGGCGCTGCCCACCAGCAGCGCCGCCCGGCCGAGGCGGTCGCGCACCGAGCGCCGGCCTCAGGCTCCGACCGCCAGCCGGTCGGCGAGAAAGCGCGGGAGGCCGGCGGCGAGGATCTTGCCGCGGGCGGCGGCGACCTCGTAGGCGACGCGGCGGATGGCGACGCGCCCGGCGTCGACGTCCCACAGGGCGTAGGCCGCCCGCGGATCGCGATCGCGCGGCTGGCCCACGCTGCCCACGTTGACGATGTAGCGACGGCCGCGCTCGAGCGTGACCTCGGTGGCGCCGGGATGATGCTCGGGCCCCGAGGAGCCGAGCGACCAGGCGCCCGGCACGTGGCTGTGGCCCACGAAGCACCAGCGCGTGGCGAAGTGGCCGAAGACCGCGAAGCCGTCCTCGGCGGTCACCAGATAGTCCCACTCCTCGGGCTGGGCCGGCGAGGCGTGCACGAGCGTGGCGTCGGCTACCTCGCGCACGAGGGGCAGCGCGCCCAGGTACGCGCGGTGATCGTCGTCCAGGCGCTCGCGCGTCCACTCGGCCGCCGCCCGCGCGTAGCGGTTGAACCACGCGAGGTCCATGCGCCCGGCCACCGCGTGCTCGTGGTTGCCGCCCACCACGGCCTGCGCACGCTCGGCGACCAGCTCGACGCACGGCAGCGGGTCGGCGCCGTAGCCCACGGTGTCGCCCAGGCAGAGCACGGCGTCGGCGTCGTCGGCGCAGTCGGCGAGGACCGCGCGCAGCGCCTCGAGGTTGCCGTGGACGTCGGACAGGATCGCGTAGCGCACGCCGGGGCGGACCGGCTCAGGCGGTGGCGGGACGATGCTCGCGCAGGATGCGATCCAGCACGCCGTTGATGAAACGGCTGGACTCGGTCGTGCCGAACTTCTTGGCGATCTCGATCGCCTCGTTGATGACGGCCTTGGGCGGCACGTCGGGCTGCCACAACAGCTCGTACGCCGCCATCCTCAGGATGTTGCGGTCCACCACGGCCATGCG
>DASSLH010000128.1:0-6093 GCA_035689625.1 Candidatus Methylomirabilota bacterium
GAGACTTCACATCTAGTCCTTGAGCTTGCCGGTGTTCTTCCTCTTGTTCTCCCGTTTCGAGCGCCGCGCCTTGCTCATGGCCTCACGACCTCCATCGAACGCGCTCGTTCACCTTCATATTCTCGCTCGGCCCTGGTGGGCCGAACGGTCACGCTCAGCGGCTGGAGGGCGAGCAACGCGAGCCCGCGGTCCGTCTACTCCCGCCAGGAGATCAGCGTAGCGCGGGCAGGATCTCGCGGGCGATGATCTCCACCTGCTCGAGCTGGTAGCGGTAGGGAATGAGGATGATGCGGTCCACGCCGCTGGCGACGTGGGCGCGCAGCTGCTCGATGCACTCCTTGACGCTGCCACGGATGGCGTGCTCCATCGTGGACTCGCTCCAGGCCGCGACGTCCCATTCCGTCTGGAGCCATTGGCGCATCGGGTCCTCGGTCTCGGCGCGCGAGGCGCCGACCAGGATCGCGAGCTGGTTGGTGCCGCTGAGCGTCTTCGGGTCGCGGCCGGCCTCTCGCGCGAAGCCGAGGATCTTGTCCCAGCCGCGCGCGTAGGACTCCGGCGTGTAGAAGTACGTGAGCCAGCCGTCGCCTTTCGTGGCCGCGCGCTTGAGGACGGCGTCCACGTAGCCGCCGATCAGGATTGGCGGGCGGGGGCGCTGCGCGGTCTTCGGGCGCATGACGGCCTCGCGCAGGTTGAACTCGTCGGCCTGCAGCGTGACGCGCTCCTCGGTCCACAGGCGCGTGAGGATCTCGAGGTTGCGCTCGAACAGGCGGCCGCGCTGCTTGAACGGCACGCCGACAGCGTCGAACTCGCGCGCGTACCAGCCGGCCGCCACGCCCAGGATGAGCCGGCCCTTGCTGATCACGTCCAGCGTGCCGATCGCCTTGGCCGCCACCGTCGGATTGCGCAGCGGCAGCACGAGCACGCCGGTGCCGAGCTTGATGCGCTCGGTGCGGGCGGCGATGGCGGTGAGCGTGCCGACCGCGTCGAGGATCGGAAACGACGGCTCCACGCCGAGGATGACGTGGTCCCAGGCCCACAGCGACTCGAAGCCCAGCGCCTCCGCGCGCTGCGCGTAGCGGTAGAGCGCGTCGATGTCGGGCGTCTCGGTGGGGCCCACGAAGTTCTTGATCGCGAGACCGAAGTGCACGGGCATCGTCATCCCAGGAAGCGCCGCTCGGGGTCGAGCGCTCGCAGCATCGCGAGCTCGTCGGCCGCCGGCGGCGTAGTGACGGCGACCTCGGGGGCCAGCAGCAGGTCGAAGCCGGTGTTGTCGCGCACCTGCTCGACGGTGACGCCGGGGTGCAGGGCGTCCAGGCGCATGCGCCGCGTCTGGGGATCGAACCCGAAGATGCCGAGCGTCGTCACGACGCGGGAGACGCCGCCGAAGAGCAGGCCGGCGCGCCGGCGGCTGCCGTCGCCGTCGAGCCAGGCCGGGCTCGTCACGAAGTCCACGCGGGGGACGAACCGGCGCTTCTCGTGAGCGGTGAGGATGATGACCTCGCGGCACAACGACGCGATGTCGTTGGCGCCGCCCGTTCCCGGCAGGCGGACCTTCGGCTTCCAGTAGTCGTGGCCGACGACGGTCGTGTTGATGTTGCCGTGCTGGTCGATCTGGGCGCCGCCCATGAAGCCGTAGTCGAGGAAGCCGCGCTGGGCGAACAGGAACGTGTCGGTGATCCCGGGCAGCATTTGGGCGCGGTGGGCCGCGCGCATCTCGTTGGTGGAGATCGGCAGCCGCCCTGGCTTGATCTGCGGGCCGATGATGCCGCCCTCGATCACCATCGTCAGCCGCGGCGCGTGACGGCCCTGGGCGAGCGCCGCCGCCAGCAGGGGCACGCCGACGCCGGCGAACACCGTGGTGTCGTCCTGTAGCTGGCGCGAGCCGATGACCGCCAGCAGCTCTGACGGCGTGGCGCTCATGCGTCGAGGCCGGGCACGAGCTCGCGGGCGGCGTCCTGGGCGCGCTTGAGGCGCTCGCCGCCGAAGATCTCCAGGTACTCGTCGAAGGTGGCGGGCGCGTGGACATAGCGCGCGAGGTAGTCGGCCACCGCCGTCGTGACGCCGCGGCGATCGATGTCGGCGGTGTACTCGGCGAAGTGTTCGAAATCAGCGTGATAGCGGCCCCACACCTCGTGTGGATACGAGCCGAACGGTTGCAGCACGAGCGCGTCGACGAGAAACCCCGGAATGACCGTCCGATCAGGTCTCCGTCGTATCTCCTCGTCGGTCACCAGCTCTTCCGTCGTGACCAGCACGGTCGCCGCCGCCCGCGCCATGTCGGCGTCCATGTGCGGGTAGCCGTCGATCTGGCAGTTGCCGAAGCGGTCGGCGCGGCTCACGTGCAGGAGCGCCACGTCGGGGAAGAGCGCGGGCACCGCGGCCAGCGTCTGGCCGGTGTAGGGGTCGGCGACCGTCTTCATGCCGACCACGCCCACCAGGTCCGAGCCCAGCATCGTGAGGGCGGGCAGGAACGGCACGCCCATGCCGGCGGCGCGGAAGCGCAGCCCGAAGGCCAGGTGGCTCCACTCCTCCAGCGCGACGGCGCCCGACTCGACGTAGTGACGCATGACCTTGGACACGCCCCACGGCAGCCCGATGGACATCCAGGCCGTCACCACGCGCGTGACAGCGCCGGCGGCCATCATCAGCTCGCCCTCGGTGCACATGAGGTTGCGGGAGAGCGTGAGACCGGTGCGGCGCTGGCGAAGCATCTCGCGCACGAGCGCCATCGGCGTGCGCGTGAAGAGGCAGCCGCCGGCGACGACGTGATCGCCGTCCCTCACGCGGCCGGCCGCGTCGTCGAGCGTGGTGAGCTTGTCGCCCGCCGACTTCGCCTTGCCCTCGAGGCGGCGGCGGGCGGCGACGAAGTCGTACTCGGCCGGCGTCAGGTCAGGATCTCCCAGGCGGCCTGGTAGCGGTCGAGGTCGCGCTGCGTCTTGGGATCCATCGGGTGCTCGCGCTCCGGCACGTCCACCTTCTTGTCCTCGCCGCAGAGCGCGGTGGTGAAGTAGCGCTGGCCGGTGTCGTTCACCATCGTCACGATGGACGGCAGCTCGGGGTGGCGGGCGGCCAGCTTCAGCGCGGCGGCCACGTTGCAGCCGGTCGAGATGCCGCAGAAGATCCCTTCCTCGGCGGCCAGGCGGCGGGCCATCGTCATGCTCTCGTCGGTGGTCGTCGTGATGACGCCCGAGAGCTGGGAGACGTCGAGGTTGTCGGGGATGAACCCGTCGCCGATGCCCTCGATGCCGTGCGGGCCCCACTCCCGCCGCGCCAGCAGCGCGCACTCCTCCGGCTCGACGGCGTAGAGGCGCACGCGCTTGTCGCGCTCGCGCAGGAAGCGCCCCACGCCGGTCAGCGTGCCGCCGCTGCCCTGGGCGGCCACGAAGGCGCCGATCACGCCGCCGGTCTGCTCCCAGATCTCCGGGCCCGTCGTGCGATAGTGCGCGTCCACGTTGTCGGTGTTGTCGAACTGCCCGGGCACCCAGTAGCCGGCCGGATCGCCGGCGCGAATTTCAACGAGCCGCGCCAGCGAGAGGTCCACGTCGCTCTCGCCGCCGGGCGTGAACACGAGATCGGCGCCGTAGGCGCGCATGATCTTCTTGCGCTCCTCGCTCATGCCCTCCGGCATCACGATCGTGCAGGGGTAGCCCTTGACGGCGGCCACGAACGCGCAGGCGATGCCGGCGTTGCCCGTCGAGCACTCCAGCACGCGCACGCCGGGCTTGAGATCGCCGCGAATCTCGGCGCGCTCGAACATCCAGAGGTAGATCCTGTCCTTGAGGCTGCCGCTCGGCCCGTACCACTCCACCTTCAGATAGACGGCGGGGCGGACGCCGGCCGTCGCCCGGTTGAGCCGCACGAGCGGCGTGCGGCCGACGGCGGCGGCGATCGACGGCAACGCGCTGCGGTAGGCGTCCCACAGGATCGTCATCAGGACCCGGATTGTACCGCACGCACTAGGCAATTGAGCGAGCCGCCTCATGGACGCTCGCCCGGCCGGGGCGTAGACCAAGAGCATGTAGCGCGAAGCGCGAGCCCTTCCCCAGCGGTCGCGACACGGGGAGGCGACGATGAATCGGAAGCTGCAGGATATGCTCACCCGGGAGGACGTTCCCTTCGAGCTCGTGCACCACCGCGAGGTGTACACCGCCCAGGAGCGCGCCGCCGTCTGCCACATCGCCGGGCGCATGCTGGCCAAGGTGGTGGTGGTGCACGATCCCACCGACGACTGGTTCGCGCTCGCGGTGCTGCCGGCGCCGGCCTATCTTGACGTCATCGCGCTGCGCGAGCTGACGGGGCGCCCGCACGCGCGGCTGGCGCACGAGGCGGAGTTCGCGCGGCTGCTCGCCGGCTGCGACCTCGGCGCGATGCCGCCGTTCGGCCGGCTGTGGAGCGGGATCGAGGTCTTCCTCGACCGCGCGCTGGCTGCCAGCCGCGACATCGTCTTCGAGGCGGGCTCACACGACGAGGAGGTCCGCATGGACATGGCGGATTACGTGCGCGTCGCCAGACCGGAAGTCGCCGCCCTCACCGGCGGCGCCGCGGGGGTGTGGCCATGCTGACCTGGCCGCTCGCGATCGTCACCGCCACCGGGGCGGTGCTCCTCGGCGTCCTCGCTGCCGGCCCGCGGCTGTTCCGCGGCACCCGCCTCATGACCGACGGCTTCCGCTGCCCGTTCCGCGAGCGCGTCGTCTCGGTGGACTTCGTCGAGACGGTGTGGGAGGGCGCCCGGGTGGATGTCAGCCGCTGCTCGGCGTTCACGCCGCCCACCGCCGTCACCTGCGAGAAGCGGTGCCTGGAAAGGAGGACGTGATGTACAAGCATCTGCTGATCCCCACCGACGGCTCCTCGCTGTCGGAGGACGCCGTTCGCCAGGGCCTGGCCCTCGCCAAGACGCTGAACGCCGACGTCGCCGTGCTCACCGTGTCGCCGCCGTTTCACACCTTCTCGACCGATCCGCTGACGGTGACCGAGACGCGCGAGCGCCACGACGCCGACTGCCAGGCGCGGGCCGAGCGCTTCCTGGGCTTCGCGCGTGACCTGGCCCGCGCCGCCGGCGTGCGCTGCGAGACCATCCACGTGGTGAACGACCACCCGTGGGAGGCGATCATCGCCACCGCGCAGTCACGCGGCTGCGACCTGATCCTGATGGCCTCGCACGGCCGCCGGGGCGTCGCCGCGCTGGTGCTCGGCAGCGAGACCACGAAGGTCCTGACGCACAGCAAGATCCCGACGCTCGTCTGCCGCTAGCGCTCCGGCAGCGCCAGGCGGCCCTCGAGCACGGGCACGACGGAGCCGCCGACGGCGAGGTCGCTCGCGCGGCCGCCGGCGGCTCTGACACGGATGTGCACGAAGCTCTGCCGTCCCATCTGCGTGCCCTGCTCGCTCACCAGCCGCAGCGCGCCCTCCGTGCCGGCGAGCCCGTACTGCACGAGGTAGGCGCCCAGCGGCCCGCTGGCGGAGCCGGTGGCCGGATCCTCCGCGATGCGCGAGGTGTGCGGGGCGAACATCCGGGAGTAGGCGCCGCCGGCCTCGGCCGCGAACACGAACACCCCGGGCAGCGGCTCGCCGGTGGCGCGACGCATCGCCGTCACGTCGAGCGCCGCCCGGTCCACCGCGGCGCGATCGACCAGAGGGACGTAGAGGAACGATGAGCCCGTCGAGCCCACCCGCACCGGCGCGCCCGGGCGCAGGGCGTCGGCCGGCAGCCCCAGCGCCGCGGCGACGCCGGCCCGGTCGGTGACCTCGGGACCGAACTCGGCGTCGCGGTGGCGCATCCAGACGAACGTCGGCCGCGCCGGATCGCCTTCCAGCTCGACGGGCACGGGGCCGATGCCTTCCTCCCGCGCGCCGCCGGCGGCGCCGAGCCGCCCGCGCGTGGCCAGGACCCAGGCGGTGCCGACCGTCGGGTGGCCGGCGAAGGGGATCTCGCGCGCCGGCGTGAAGATGCGCACGCGCGCCGCGCAGTCCGGGCGCGTCGCCGGCAGCACGAACGTCGTCTCCGACAGGTTCATCTCGCGGGCGATCGCCTGCATCGTGCCGTCGTCGAGGCCGCGGCCGTCGAGGAACACCGCCAGCGGGTTGCCGCCGAAC
>DASSLH010000129.1:0-3122 GCA_035689625.1 Candidatus Methylomirabilota bacterium
TCCGCGTCGGCGAGCGGATCGTCGCTCTCGGCGCGCACGTCGGCGGCCAGGCGCCGCCGCCACGCCGCCGCCGCGCCCGGCTGCGCGCCCTGGCGCGCGGCGCGCGGCAGGTCCACCACCTTGCCGGGCGACAGCTCCTGCTTGCGCTCGGCGAAGCCGGTGGCGATGACCGTCATGCGCACCTCGTCGCTGAGGCTCGGATCGATGACGGCGCCGAAGATGATGTTGGCCTCCTCGTGCGCCGCCTCCTGCACGATGCGCGCGGCCTCCTCCACCTCGTGGATCGCCAGGTCGGAGCCGCCGGTGAAGTTGATCAGGATGCCCTTGGCGCCGTCGATGGACGTGTCGTCGAGCAGCGGGCTGGCCACGGCCTTCTGGGCGGCGTCGAGGGCGCGGTGCTCGCCGTGGCCGACGCCGGTGCCCATCATCGCCATGCCCATGCCGGACATGATCGTGCGCACGTCGGCGAAGTCGAGGTTGACGAGCCCCGGCACCAGAATCAGGTCGGAGATGCCCTGGACGGCCTGCTGCAGCACGGTGTCGGCGACGCGGAACGCCTCCAGCAGCGGCGTGCCGCGATCCACGACGGAGAGCAGGCGCTGGTTGGGGATCGCGATCAGCGTGTCCACGACGCCGCGCAGCGCCTCCATCCCGGCGTCGGCCTGCAGCAGGCGCTTCTTGCCCTCGAAGGTGAACGGCTTGGTGACGACGGCCACCGTCAGGATCCCGAGGTCCTTGGCGAGCGAAGCGACGACCGGGGCCGCGCCGGTGCCGGTGCCGCCGCCGAGGCCGGCGGTGATGAAGACCATGTCGGCGCCCTCGAGCAGCCGCGTGATCGCCTCGGGATCCTCGAGGGCGGCGTTGCGGCCGACGTCGGGATTCGAGCCGGCGCCCAGTCCCTGGGTGAGCTTCGCTCCGAGCTGGATCTTCATCGGCGCCGGCGAGGCGCGCAGGGCCTGCATGTCGGTGTTGGCGACCATGAACTCGACGCCGGTGAACTCGGCCGCCATCATCCGGCTCACGGCGTTGCCCCCGCCGCCGCCGAGTCCGATCACCTTGATCTTCGCCGCCTGCGGCACCACCTCGAGCTCGAAGAGCGGGCGCCGTTTCGGATCCGTCATCGATGTCTCCTCCTGTCCTGGTGCATTGCGCCGTCGGCGCTGCGTGCGCGTCCGTGTCCCCTCCGTCGCCGGCCTCTCGAAGAGCGGCGGCTGCGTCTTCATCAAAAAATCTCGCCGAACCAGCCCGCGAGGCGGCGGCCGAGGCGAGTCATGAACAGGCCGTCGTTGGGATCGAGCGGGGGGGCGCCGATGGCCTGCCGGCGCATGCCGTAGAGCGCCAGCCCCACGCCGGTCGCGTGGATGGGGCTGCGCACGGCGTCGGCGAGGCCGCCGACCTCGGCCGGCACGCCGCGGCGTACCGGCATGTCGAACACCGCCTCGGCCAGCTCGGGCACGCCCTCCATGATCGAGCTGCCGCCGGTGACGACGACGCCGGCGGTGGCGGCGTCCTGGAAGCCGGCGCGGCCGAGCTCGCGCACGACGAGCGTGAAGATCTCCTCCACGCGCGGCTGGATGATCTCCGACAGCACCTGGCGCGAGAGCTGGCGCGGCTTGCGGCCGCCGACCGACGGCACGTCCACCGTCTCCTCGGCGGGCACGAGCGAGGTCAGCGCACAGCCGTAGCGCTTCTTGAGGCCCTCGGCGTCGGCCATCGGCGTGCGCAGGCCCACCGCCACGTCGTTGGTGATGTGATCGCCGCCGAGCGGCAGCACCGCGGTGTGCCAGACGGCGCCGTCGCGGAACAGCGCCACGTCGGTCGTGCCGCCGCCGATGTCGATGAGGACGACGCCGAGCTCCTTCTCCTCGGGGCCGAGCACCGCCTCGGCGGAGGCGATCGGCTCCAGCACGACATCCTGCACCGCCAGCCCGGCGCGGTTCACCGAGCGCACGACGTTCTGCACCGACGTCACCGCCGCCGTGACGATGTGGACCTCGACCTCCAGGCGCACGCCCGACATGCCCAGCGGCTCGCGCACGTCGTCGGCGTCGTCCACCATGAACGTCTGCGGCAGGACGTGGATGATCTCGCGGTCCTGCGGCACGTTGATCGCGCGCGCGGCCTCCACCACACGCGCGACGTCGGCCGCGCTGACCTCGCGGTCGCGCCCCTGCACCGGCACGACGCCGCGGCTGTTCAGCGAGCGGATGTGGCCGCCGGCCACGCCGGCGTACACGCGCGCGACCTCGAGGCCGGCCATCTGCTCGGCCTCGGCGACCGCCTGCCTGATCGCCTCGACGGTGGAGTCGATGTTGACGACGACGCCGCGGCGCAGGCCGCGCGAGGGCGCCGCGCCGATGCCCACGATGTCCAGGCCGCCGCCGGGCTTCGGCTCGCCGATCACCGCGCAGATCTTGGTGGTGCCGACGTCGAGGCCGACGACCGGCTCCGGGCCCTTCGGGCGCCTCACTGGGTGGCCCTCCGCAGCACGACCTGGTCGCGGAAGCGCAGGTCTACGCCGCGCACGTCTTGCGTGGCCACCTGGCCGAGCACGCCCTCCAGCCGCGCCAGCCGCTCGTCCCAGTCCTCGCTGCCCAGCCGCACCTCGACGCCGTCCACGGTGTAGAGCACCGGGCCCTCCGGCCGGCTCATGTCGATCTCCGAGATCTCCGCGGCGAGCGTGCTGCCCGTGCGCAGCAGCGCCCGGATGAGGGTGATGGCGGCGCGCGCCCGCGGCGACGGGCTCGTGCGCACGCTGGCCAGCTCGTCCTCGCTGAGCCCGCTGATGACCGGCACGTCGGGCGCGACGGCGTGCGGCTCCTCGCCCAGCACGCGCCCCTCCTCGTCCAGCCAGTGCAGCCGCCCGGCGTGCACGAGCGTGAATGGCCGGCGCTCCTCGACGACGATGGACACGCGGTTGGGCACCTCGCGCACGACGTCGGCGCGCCGGATCTCGGGCAGCTCCTCCAGGCGCGTCTGCACGCGGCGAGGATCGATGCGCCAGATGTTCTGGCCGTGGACGATGCCGGAGGCCTCGAGGATGCGCTCGGGCGGCACGCGCGAGGCGCCCCGGACCTCGACGGCGGTGACCGCGAAGCGCGGGGAGGTCAGCAGCCAGCGGG
>DASSLH010000130.1:0-2007 GCA_035689625.1 Candidatus Methylomirabilota bacterium
GCCGCTGCTGGTGCGCTATGACGGGCGCGTGTACGCGCCGGTCGTGCGCGGCTACCCGGAGACGGCCTTCGGCGGCGTGCTGCCGACCGAGACGGACTACCGCGATCCGGCGGTGCAGCGGCTCATCGAGGCGCGCGGCTGGATGCTGTTCCCGCCGATCCCGTTTCGCTATGACACGATCGACTGGGCGCTGCCCGGCGCGGCGCCGGCGCCGCCCTCGACGCGCCACTGGCTGGGCACCGACGATCAGGGCCGCGACCTGCTCGCCCGGCTGATCTACGGCTTCCGCATCTCCGTGCTCTTCGGCCTGGTGCTGACGCTGGCCAGCTCGCTCGTCGGCGTCGCCGCCGGCGCCGTGCAGGGGTACTTCGGCGGCTGGACCGATCTGCTGTTCCAGCGGTTCATCGAGGTGTGGTCGGGGCTGCCGATCCTCTATCTGTTAATCATCCTGGCCAGCATCGTGCAGCCGAGCTTCTGGTGGCTGCTGGGCCTCATGCTGCTCTTCTCCTGGATGTCGCTGGTCGGCGTCGTGCGCGCCGAGTTCCTGCGCGCCCGCAACCTCGACTACGTGCGCGCCGCCCGCGCGCTCGGCGTGCGCAACCCGGTGATCATGGCCCGCCACCTGCTGCCCAACGCGATGGTCGCCACGCTCACGTTCCTGCCGTTCATCCTCAACGGGGCGATCACCACGCTGACGTCGCTCGACTTCCTCGGCTTCGGACTGCCGCCGGGCTCGGCCTCGCTCGGCGAGGTCCTGGCCCAGGGCAAGGCCAACGTGCAGGCGCCCTGGCTCGGCCTCACCGGCTTCTTCGTGCTGGCCGTCATGCTGTCGCTGCTGATTTTCATCGGCGAGGCCGTGCGCGACGCGTTCGATCCCCGCAAGGTGCGATGACGGCCGATCCCCTGCTGGCGGTGCGCGACCTGTCCGTCTCCTTCGCCGTCGAGGGCGGCGCGGTGGAGGCCGTGCGCCACGTCTCGTTCGACATCGGGCGCGGCGAGTCGGTGGCGCTGGTCGGCGAGAGCGGCTCCGGCAAGTCGGTGACCGCGCTGTCCATCATGCAGCTGCTGCCCTATCCGCTGGCGCGCCATCCCTCCGGCAGCATCCTGTTCCAGGGCGCCGAGCTGATCGGCGCGCCCGAGCCGGTCATGCAGCGCGTGCGTGGCGACCGCATCGCGATGATCTTCCAGGAGCCGATGACCTCGCTGAACCCGCTGCACACCATCGAGAAGCAGGTGAACGAGGTCCTGCGCGTGCACAAGGGCCTGCGGCGGGCGGCCGCCCGCGCGCGCACGCTCGAGCTGCTGCGGCTGGTCGGGCTGCCGGAGGCCGAGCGGCGCCTGGACGCCTATCCGCACCAGCTGTCGGGCGGCCAGCGCCAGCGCGTGATGATCGCGATGGCGCTGGCCAACGAGCCCGACCTGCTGATCGCCGACGAGCCCACCACCGCCCTCGACGTGACGATCCAGGCGCAGATCCTCACGCTGCTGCGCGACCTGCAGGGCAAGTTCGGCATGGCGCTGCTGCTCATCACCCACGACCTCGGCGTGGTGCGCAAGATGGCCGAGCGCGTGAACGTGATGAGCGCCGGCGAGATCGTCGAGGCGGGCGCCACCGCCGCGGTGTTCGACGCGCCCCGCCATCCCTACACGACGCGCCTGCTGGCCGCCGAGCCGCGGCCGATGCCGCGGGCGCCGCGCGCCGACGCGCCGGTCGTGCTGGAGGCGAGCGACGTGCGCGTGTGGTTCCCGATCCGGCGGGGCGTGCTGCGCCGCACCGTCGGCCACGTCAAGGCGGTGGACGGCGTGAGCCTCACCGTGCGCGAGGGCCAGACGGTCGGCGTCGTCGGCGAGAGCGGCTCGGGCAAGACCACGCTGGGGCTGGCGCTGCTGCGGCTGCAGTCCTGCCAGGGGCGCATCCGCTTCGGCGGCCACGAGCTGCAGGGGCTGTCGAGCCGCGCGCTGCGGCCCCTGCGCCGCGAGATGCAGGTCGTCTTCCAGGACCCGTTC
>DASSLH010000131.1:0-4158 GCA_035689625.1 Candidatus Methylomirabilota bacterium
ACGCGGACGCGATCATCCTGCTCGTGCGCACCGATCCCGCCGCGCCCAAGCACAACGGCATCTCCTGCCTGCTGGTGGACATGAAGACGCCGGGCGTGGTCGTGCGGCCGCTGGTGCTGGCGACCGGCCACCATCACTTCAACGAGGTCTTCTTCACCGACGTCACGGTGCCGAAGAGCCAGCTGCTGGGGCCGCTCAACCAGGGCTGGAAGGTCTCGACGACCACGCTGATGTACGAGCGCCATTCGTCCGGCTCCCGCAACCCCATCGGGCAGGTGCGCGACCTCATCGCCGTCGCGCGGCGCTTGCAGGTGGACGGCCGCACGGCGTGGGACGATCCGCGCATCCGCCAGCGGCTGTCGCAGCTCTACGTGGACTGCGAGGCGATGAAGTTCACGCGCTTCCGCGCGCTCACCCGCCAGATCCGCGGCGAGCCGCCGGGGCCGGAGGGCTCGATCCTCAAGCTGTGGGGCACCGAGCTGGGCGTGCGCATCGCCGACGCTGCCGGCGAGCTGCTCGGCATGCACGCGCTGGTCAACGAGAGCACCGAGCTGGTGCCCGACGCGCCCCGCTGGTTCAACCGGCTGGTGGCCGCGCGCCAGTACACGATCTCCGCCGGCACCAGCGAGATCCAGCGCAACATCCTCGGCGAGCGCGTGCTGGGGCTGCCGAAGGGCTAGGAGCCTCCCGAGAGCTCGCGCAGGCGCTGCGCGGCGGTTCGCAGGTCACGGGTCTCGAAGCCCTCGCCGAACCAGCCGTGGATCGCGGCCAGCGCGGCGCGCCCCTCGTCGCGCCGGCCGCGCTCGGCCAGCACGGTGGCCAGGCTCAGCGTCGCGCGCAGCTCGAACGACTTCTGCGCGCGCGCCTGGGCGATGCCGATCGCGCGGCGCAGGCGCGCCTCGGCCTCGGCGGGCCGGCCGGTCTGCGCGAGGACGTCCCCCTCGAGACGCTCGATCTCGGGCGCCTGGAACGCGTCGCGATACTCCTGATCGATCGAGGCGAGCGCCCGGCCCGCCAGCTCCGGGTAGCCGGCCTCCAGCGCCAGCTGGGCGAAGTGGCAGAGGCAGAACACGCGCCGCCATATCGCCGTGCGCAGGCTCATCAGGCGCTCGTGGCGCTGCGCCAGCGTCGCCGCGTCGAACACGCCGGGCTTGGGCGGCGGGGCGATCACGATCGCGATGTCGCTCCAGTGTGTGAATCGATGCGCCTCGGCCGCCTCGGCGAGGCGCTCGCCGAGCTGGGCCGCCGCCGTCCGCTCCCCCCGCAGCAGGCGCAGCACGACCGAGAACCACAGGATGATGGTCGAGGTCTGCGCCTGGTTGAGCTCGCCGGCCAGGCGCTCGGCGTCGCGCAGGCTGTCGAGGGCGCGGTCCGGATACCCGAGCTGCCAGAGCGCGATCGCCCGCTGGTAGCGGCAGCAGGCGCCGGCGTCGTGGCCGGCGTAGAGGGACGCCTGGCCGGCGTGGCGCTCGCGCCGGTAGAGCGCGATGCCGCGCTCCGCGTGCAACAGCGCCTCGGACGGATGCCCCATGGCCAGGAACGTCGGCCACAGCGCGTGGTGGGCCTCGACGAGCCGGCCGCTGTCGTCGCCCCGCTGGGCGTCCTCGAGCAGGCGCGTGCCCGCCTCGCGCGCCGCGGCGTACTCGCCCACCGTGTAGCTGATGAACCAGCGCCCCCACATGACGGGGAAGCGGCGGGGGACGTCGCCCAGGCGCTCGACGAGGGCGAGCGCCTCGTCGTAGACCTCGCGCACCCGCGGCGAGGCGGCGCCGTCGATGGAGATCAGCGCGGGGCCCAGCGCGATGCGGACGTCGAGGCCTTGCGAGAGCGTGGCCGGCGTGTCCGGCAGCTCGCGCAGCGTCTGCAGCGCGGCCTCCAGGAACTCGACGGCCTCCTTCATCGCCGAGTGCGCGATCGCCTTCTCGCCGGCCAGGCGCAGGTAGTGCACCGTCTTGTCCGGGATGCCGCCCCGCGCCGCATGGTGGGCCAGCAGCTCGACCTGCTCGCCCAGGCGATCGGCGTAGAGCTCCTCGATGGCGGTGACGAGCGCGGCGTGCAGCGCGCGACGGCGCTCCTGCAGCACGCTGCCGTACGCCGTCTCGTGCGTAAGCGCGTGCTTGAAGGTGTACTCGACGTCGGGGAACAGGCGCATCTCGTACAGGAACTCGGCCGCCTGCAGCTCGCCGAGCGCGGCGCGCAGCTCGCCGGCCGGCAGCTCGGCGATGGCTTCCAGCAGGGCCAGCGGGACGTTCTTGCCGACCACCGAGGCGGCCTGCAGCAGCCGCTTGAGCGCGGGATCGAGCCGGTCGATCCGGGCGGCCAGGATCGCCTGCACGGTGGCCGGGATCTGGATCGTCTGCACCGGCCGGGCGAGCCGGTAGCGGCCCGGCTCGCCTTCCAGCACGCGCGTCTCCGCCAGCGTGCGCACGCTCTCCTCGAGGAACAGCGGGTTGCCCTCGGTGCGCGCGATCAGCAGCGACTTGAGCGGCTGCACGGAGGAATCGTCGCCCAGCACGGCGGCCAGCAGCTCGTCGGCGCTCTCCGCGGCCAGCGGATCGATGCGCAGCTGGCGGTAGTAGGTCTTGCCGCCCCACTGGTGCCGGTACTCGGGGCGGTAGTTCACCGCCAGCAGCACGGGCGCGGTCGGCAGGCTCTCGACGAGGCCGTCGAGGAAGCTCTGGGTCTCGGCGTCGATCCAGTGCAGGTCCTCGAAGACCACGACCAGCGGCTGCACGCGGCTCTCCCGCAGCAGCACGTGCTTGGCGCTGTCGATGGCGCGCTGGCGTCGCCGGGCCGGCTCCAGCGCGAGGAAGGCGTCGTCGGGCGGCAGCGCGTCGAGCAGCCACGTGACGGGCGCGATCGACTCCTCCAGCGCGCGATCGAGCGTGAGGATAGTGCCGGTGACCCTCGCGCGCACGGTGCGCGTGTCGTCGCGGTCCTCGACGCGCAGGTAGACGCGCAGCAGGTCGGCCAGCGGCAGGAACGGCGTGGCCTTGCCGTAGGAGACCGAGCTGGCCTCCAGCACGAGCCAGCCGTGCATGTGGTGCGAGTGGAGGAACTCGTGGAAGAGGCGCGACTTGCCCACGCCCGGCTCGCCGACCACCGCGACGACCTGGCCGCGGCCGCGGCGCGCCTGCTCGGCGGCCTGCCGGATCTGCTCGATCTCGGCGTCGCGGCCCACGAACCGCGTGAACCCGCGGGCGCGCGCGGCCTGCAGGCGCGTGCGCACGGCCGCGGCCGCCGTCAGCTCGTACGCCTCCACGGGCTCGGCGAGGCCCTTGACCGGGATCGGTCCCAGCGGCCGGACCTGCACGAAGCCGTCGGCCAGGCGCAGCGTCTCGCCGGCCAGGCGAATCGTGCCGGGCGGCGCCAGCTGCTCCATGCGCGCGGCGAGGTGCGTCGTCTGGCCGACCGCGGTGTAGTCCATGCGCAGGTCGCTGCCGATCGAGCGCACCACCACCTCGCCGGAGTTGATGCCGACGCGGATCTGCACCTCGACGCCCTGCGAGCGCCGCAGGCCGGTCGAGTGCTCGCGCACGGCGTCCTGCATGCGCAGCGCCGCGTAGCAGGCCCGCACGGCGTGGTCCTCGTGGGCGAGCGGCGCGCCGAACAGCGCCATGACGCCGTCGCCCATCACCTGGTTCACCGTGCCCTCGTAGCGGTGGACGGCGGCCATCATCAGCTCGAGGACGGGATCGAGGATCCGGCGCGCCTCCTCGGGATCCCGGTCGGCCAGCAGCTCCATCGAGCCCTTGAGGTCGGCGAACAGCACCGTCACCTGCTTGCGCTCGCCCTCGAGCGAGGGCCGCGACGTCAGGATGCGGTCGGCGAGGTGGCGCGGCGTGTACGACTCGGGGGCGGCGAAGCGCGGCTGGGCCGGCGCCTCCAGCGGCGCCGCGCACTGGCCGCAGAACTTGTTGCTGGGCGGGTTGACGGCGCCGCAGGCGCGGCAGGCGGCGACCAGCGGCGCCGCGCACTGCCCGCAGAACCGGGCGCCGGCGGGATTGTCGGCCTGGCAGCGCGGACAGTTCACGACTACAGCCGATACAGCTCCGCGACGTTGTCGTGCAGGATGAGCCGCCGCTCGGCCTCGGTCAAATGCGCGGCGTGCCTCGCCAGCAGCGCCTGCGAGTTGGGCCACGTGCTGTCGCTGTGCGG
>DASSLH010000132.1:0-5432 GCA_035689625.1 Candidatus Methylomirabilota bacterium
GCCTCCTACGACGCCTTCGTCCGCGACCGGCTGGAGGTGCTCTCCGGCCTGCGGCCGCGGCTGCTCAGCGACGTACAGAAGCTGCCCGGCGCGCGCATCCTCGACGGCCAGTTCGCCGCCGTCCAGCAGGCCATCGGCACGCCGAAGGCGCGCGAGGCCGGTGCTGCGTTCCTGCGCGCGTTCGTCGAGGACGTGAAGGCCTCGGGCCTGGTGGCCCAGCTCATCGCCCGCAACGGCGCGCAGGGCGTCTCGGTCGCGCCGCCCGCCCGGCCCTAGCTCTTCAGGCCGAGCAGCTTCGCCGCCGTGCCGCCCAGGATCGCCACGCGATCCTCGTCGCTCAGCCCCGGCGTCGCCAGCACGAGGTCCACCGCCGTCGTCGTCCACGGGTACGGGAAGTCGGTGCCCACGACGATCTGCCCCACGCCGACCTCGGCGATGATGTGGCGCATCGCCTCGGGCGTGAACAGGATGTTGTCGTAGTACATCTGCCGGAGGTACTCGCTGGGCTTCTTCTTGAGCGGACCGTCCTTGGGCCCCTTGCAGCGGTCGGGGAACACGCGGCAGCCCTGGTCCATGCGCGCGGCGTACGAGGGCAGGTAGCCGCCGCCGTGGGCGGCGCAGATCTTCAGCCCGGGGAACCTGTCGAGCGTGCCCTCGAAGATCAGGTGCGAGAGCGCGATCGTCGTCTCCAGCGGGTTGCCGATGACGTTGTCGAGCAGCCCGTTGCCCTTGAGCCGATCGGGAATCTGCGAGGCCACGCCGGTGCCCTGCGGGTGGATGAACACGCAGGCGCCCAGCTGCTCGGCCTTGGCCCAGAACGGGTGGAACTTCGGATCGGCCAGCTCCTCGCCGTTGACGCTGCCGCCCACGCCGGCCCCGCGCAGCCCGTAGCGCTTCATCCCCGTTTCCAGCTGCTCGGCGGCGAGGTCGGGGAACTGCAGCGCGACCGTCGCGAAGGCGACGAAGCGATCGGGGTTGGCCGCGCAGGCCTCGGCCAGCTTCTCGTTCTGGATGGCGATCAGCCGGGTGACGACGTCGCGGTCGGCCTTGTACCAGACCGGGTTGATGCTGAGCGCCTCCACGTCGATCCCCTGCTCGTCCATCGCGCGCAGGCGGTCGGCGACCTGGGTGGCCATGTCGAGCACGGGCGGCGACTGCGAGCCCGGCGCGCCCATCTTCATCCCCAGCAGCGCCATGGCCTCGGGCACCGCGCAGTGCGCGTGGATGTCGATCGTCCTCACGCGCCGGCCGCCCACGATGACCTCGCGCCGGCGCCCGGCCGGCGCCGCCGACGGCGCCTGCGCGTGGCCAGGGCTGGCAGTCGGACGCCCCTGGCAGTCGACGAAGACGAGGCCGGGCTGCGGGCCGGCCCCGGGGAATTCGGTGCGCGTCATCGTGGTCCTCCGGGCATGGGGATTGGCGACTCTCGCCGGGGAGGATACTCTATGCAGCCATGGCCCACACGCCGATCTCCCTGGATCACGTCAACGTCTTCGTCCGCAACGCCGAGCGCTCGCACCGCTGGTACAGCGACGTCCTTGGCCTGCACACGCAGGACGTCATGAAGCACCCGGGCAGCGAGCGCGTGCGCGCGGTCTTCCTGGCCTGCGATCCCGGCCACGCGCACGACATCGCGCTGTTCGACGTCGGCGACGACGCCGCCGGACCGCAGAAGGGTCAGGTCGGCCTCAACCACCTCGCCTGGCGGATGGGCAGCCTGGACGATCTCGCCGCGATGTACCGCCGGCTCAAGGACAAGGGTGTCCCCGTGCGCGTCGCGGACCACACGGTCTCGATCGGCGTGTACTTCTCGGATCCCGACGGCAACGGCCTCGAGGTCTACTACGAGCTGCCGCGCAGCGAGTGGCAGCAGGAGCGGCCGTTCTCGGGCGGCGGCGCCAAGGGGCGCTTCCCCGGCCCCTGGGACGAGGCGCGCGGCTAGACGATCGCGTCCCGGCGGAAGCGCTCGATCTCGGCCGGCGTGTAGCCGGCCTCGCGCAGGATCTCCTCGGTGTGCTCGCCCAGCGTCGGCGGCTCCCGGTCGATTCCGGGCGAGCCGTGGGCCAGCCGGAAGCCGCTGCCGACCAGCCGCAGCGGGCCGTAGCGCGAGTCCACCGTCTGCAGCACGTCGCGGTGCGCGAGCTGGGGGTGCTTGACGATCTCGTCGATCGTCCAGATGCTGGCGCACGGCACGTCGGCGGCCGTCAGCCGCGCCTCCCACGTCTTGGGATCGTCGCCGGCCAGCGCGCCCTCGATCACCTCGCGCAGCGCGCCGATGTTCTCGGTGCGCGCCGCCCAGTCCTTGAAGCGCGGATCGTTCAGCGCGTCGGGCCGTCCCAGCGTCTTCATGAGGCTCGCGAACTGCCGCTCGGTCAGCACCGCCAGCACGATGAAGCCGTCCTTGCAGCGGAAGCGGCTGGCCGTGGGCTTGCGGCTCACCGAGCCGTTGCCGATCTGCTTCTGCTCGATGCCGGCCACCAGCCACTCGTCCACCGGCCCCGGGATGAACGCCAGCGCGGCATCCAGCATGGCGACGTCCACGAACTGGCCGCGGTCGGTGTGGGTGCGCTGGTAGAGCGCGCTGGCGACGGCCAGCGCCGCCGTCATGCCGCCGATCGTGTCGCAGATCGCGAAGCCCGCGCGCATCGGGCCGCCGGCCGGCTCGCCGGTGATGGACATGATGCCGGACATCGCCTGCAGCTTGCCGTCGAAGGCCGCCGTCGTGCGCTCGGGCCCGTTGTGGCCGAAGCCGGAGACGCCGCAGTAGATCAGCCGCGGGTTGAGCGCCGACAGGACCTCGTAGCCGAGCCCGAGCTTGTCCATGACGCCGGGCCGGAAGTTCTCCCAGACGACGTCGGCGCGCTTCACCAGCCGCTTGACGATCTCGACCGCGTCCGGCTTGCGCAGGTCCAGCGTGAGGCTGCGCTTGTTGCCGTTGACCGCCAGGAAGCCCGGCGGCATCTTGCGCTCGACCCACTCGGGGGCGGCGACCAGCTGGCCGCGCGTCTCGTCGCCCTCGCGCGACTCGATCTTGACGACGTCGGCGCCGAGCAGCGCCAGCTGGTAGGTGCCGTAGGGGCCGGCCAGGTAGCGCGTGAAGTCGAGGATGCGGACGCCGGCGAAGGGCTTGCTCATCTCCGGCCCGGCATGTCCTTGATCGTCGCCTTCACCGCCTCGAACTCCTTCCGCCGCTGGGCGAGGTCCTCGGGCGTGAGCCGGGCCAGGTTGTTGTAGTCGAGCTTCCAGGACGCGTCCTCGCGCCAGCGCAGCGGCGACTGCACGGTCGTGCGCGCGGCCGGCGCGCTCTCCAGCACGCGCAGCGCCAGCTCCAGCGTGAGCGCCTGCGAGTCGGCGTCGTGCGGCTGGCCGGCCGAGTGGCCGAGCGGGAAGTCGCTGAACAGGAAGCGCGGCACGCCGCAGTGCTCCACGATGTCCTTGGCGCAGCCCATGACGACGGTCGGGATGCCGGCCTCCTCGAGGTGCCGGGCCACCAGACTCACGGTCTGGTGACAGACCGGTCAGGTCGGGACCAGCAGCGCGACGTCGGCGCCGTCCTCGCGGCAGCGTCGCAGGATCTCGGGGGCGTCGGTCTGCACGGTTACGCGCTGGCTGCGATTGGTCGGCGCGCCGTGGAAGCGCGGCGTGAGCGCGCCCAGCCGGCCGGCCTTCACGGCCGCCTGCAGCCGCGCCAGCGGAAACCACGTGGCCGGATCGTCGGCGGTCGTGTGCACGCGGTCGTAGCCCACGTGCGAGATGCGCACGTCGGGCATCGTCTCCGTGGTGTCGGAGTAGACCGCGTAGAACTTGGCGGCCGCGTTGTACTTGGCGCCCGGGCCCTGGTCGCCCGCGTCGGGCCGGTACGGCGCGGCGGTGGTGATCAGCGCCAGGCGCGACTGGGCCAGCGGCCGGCTCAGCGGCGTGAACGGCACGTCGGTGAAGTGGGCCCAGCGGTACGCATCGAAGCCGAGCGCCTGGTAGTAGTCGCGCGTGCGCTGCATGTACGGGATCGGCACGTCGTGCTCGGCCGCGAACGTCATCGGCGTCTCCTCGACGCGGCCGCCGGGCCGCGCGCCGCCCAGTGTCCCACGACTGCGGCGACGGCGTCGAGGGGTCCGGGGTCAGCGGAAGCCGCCGGCGACCGTCAGCGTCTCGCCCGTGGTCCAGGCTGCCTCGTCGGAGGCCAGGAAGACGGCGGCCGACGCGATGTCCCGCGGCTGGCCCAGCCGCCCGAGCGGGGTCTGCGCCTCGACCTGCTTGCGCATGTCACTCTCGGCGAGGCCGGCGGCGTGCCAGCCCTCGGTCTCGACCATGCCGGGGCTGATGGCGTTCACCCGGATGTTGCGCGGGCCCAACTCGGCGGAGAGCGAGCGCGTGATGGCCTCGACCGCGGCCTTGCTGGCGCTGTACACCGACGCGTTCGGCACCGCCTTCTCCGCGACGATGGAGCTGATGTTCACGATGCTGCCACCGGCGCCGTCGAAGCGCGCCACGGCGGCCTTCGAGGCCAGCAGCACGCCGAGCACGTTGAGGTCGAAGAGCCGGCGGACGTGCGCCTCGGTGACGTCCTGCAGCGGCGCGAAATCGTAGACGCCGGCGTTGTTGACGAGGATGTCGAGCCGCCCGAACACCGCGGTGGCTTCCCTGATGAGCCGCTCGACGTCGGCCGGCTCCGCGACATCGGCCTGCACGGCGATGGCACGTCCGCCCTCGCGGGCGATGTCGGCGACGACGCGCTCGGCCGCCTCCTTGCTGGTTGCATAATTGACGACGACGGCGGCGCCGGCGGCAGCGAGCTCTCTTGCGATGGCCGCGCCGATCCCCTTGGACGCGCCGGTGACGACCGCGACCTTGCCCGTGAGCTTGCTCATGGTGAATCTCCTCGTTCTAGAGGATGAGGGGCGGGCGGGCGGCGATTCACTCGCCCTCGTCGGCTAGAATCACGATGATCCGGTGGTCCAACCATCCGGGAGGGTACGGGAGGGACGAGCACGATGCGCGTGATCGACATGGAAGCCAACGTCCCGCGGCGCGCGGGCGCCGAGCCCGCCGGCGGTGAGCCGGCGGTCGCCGCCGACACCGAGCAGCGCCCGGCCGGCTACGGGATGGCGAACTACGGGCGGATCTTCCGCTCGCGCGCCGAGGGCCAGAGCCCGCGGCCCGACACCGAGCTGGACGACTACGTGAAGCTCCTCGACCGCGTCGGCGTGGCGCGCGCGGTGCCGTTCGGCGCGTCCAACGACGAGGTGGCCGAGCTGCTGCGCGCGTATCCCGAGCGCTTCCTGGGGCTGGCGCGCATCAGCGGGCTCACCGGCATGCGCGGCGTGCGCGAGCTGGAGCTCCGCGTGCGTGAGCAGGGCTTCGTCGCGCTCGGCGTCTCCGCGCTGGTGGATGGCATCCCGGCCAGCGATCGCCGCTTCTACCCCCTCTACACG
>DASSLH010000133.1:0-6899 GCA_035689625.1 Candidatus Methylomirabilota bacterium
CAGCAGCTCTTCCTTGCTGGAGACGTACCGGTAGAGCGTGACCTTGGACACGCCGGCCCGCTCGGCGACCGCCTCCAGCGTGGCCGCGCGATAGCCGACCTCGCCGAAGGCGGCGGCGGCCGCCCGCACGATCTCGTCGAGGACGGCCGCCCGGGTGGGGGGCAGCGTGGCGTCTCTTGACACGGGCCTCTCCTGCTGCCTAGCATAAACCGCGAAGTTCAGGATCTGTACTCGAAAGGAAACCGGCCATGGTCGGAAGCCATCCCGTCGCCGCGCGCCACTCGACCGTCTTCGAGCACGCCTATCCGACCGACGCGCCCGACCTGCGGCGGCTGTACGAGAACGCCAAGCGCGACCAGTGGAACGCCGCCCGCGACGTGGACTGGGCGCAGCCCTTCGACATCGGCCAGGGCGTGCTGGGTGACGAGCTGATCGACATCTACGGCACGCCGTACTGGGAGCGGCTCGGCGCCGAGGAGCGCGGCGAGCTCAACCGCCGCTTCGCCAACTGGCGGCTGGGCGTGCTGCTCTACGGCGAGCACGGCGCGATGCTGGTCTGCAGCCAGCTGGTGGAGGCGGTGTCGGGCACCGATGCCAAGTTCTTCCAGGCCACCCAGGTCGCCGACGAGGCGCGCCACAACGAGGTGCTCGAGCGCTACGTCACCGAGCGGCTGGGCGGTCTGCGCTATCCGCTGCCGGACTTCGAGCGCGAGCTGTTCGACACGCTGCTGTCGGAGTCGCGCTGGACGGTGAAGACGATCGGCCTGCAGCTGGTGGCCGAGACGTTCGCCGTCGCGCTCTTCCGCATGCTGGCCGAGACCTCCAAGGACCCGCTGCTGCGCCAGATCTGCCGCTTCATCCTGCAGGACGAGTCGCGCCACATGGGCTTCGGCATGTTGAGCCTGCCGGCCGTCGTCGGCGACATGAGCGAGGCCGAGCGCACCGAGCTGGAGGAGGTCACGCACTGGGCGCTGGTCAAGACGCTGACCGGCCAGTTCCCCGAACCCGTCTACCGCGAGCTCGGCTTCAGCGCCGCCGAGATCACGGCGATCCACGAGCACCGGCGCGAGCGCGCAGCCGGCGCCGAGGGCTCGCAGTACCGCAAGCTCTTCCGCAAGGACCTGCACGGCACGCTCCTGGCCAACCTCCAGAAGGTCGGGTTGCTCAGCGAGCGCATGCGCCCGCGCCTGGAGTCCGTCGGCATCCGCGTTCCCGCCATCGCCCCCGCCGTTTGATCTAGCGGCCTGCGCCGGGCGGCCGTTGTCCGGACAGGCCGTCCGTGCTAAGAATGGGCCGCATTCCGGAGGAGGCCCTTATGGACAGCCGTCTGCGCGCGCTCACCGAGCAGCTCGAAGCCCACCTCATCTCGCGCCGCGAATTCGTGCGTCGCGCCGCCGTCGTCACCGGCGGCACCGCGGCGGGCCTGCACGTCCTGCGCTCGATGGCCGGCGCCCAGGGCAAGCCCAAGCTGCGCGTGTGGCTGTTCAAGAGCTTCGTCACCGCCGGCAACGACGTGCTGGCGCGGCAGATCGAGGCCTGGGGCAAGGCGCACAACGTCGAGCCCGAGATCGACTGGGCCACGTTCGGCGACCGCGAGCAGAAGTTCGTGGCCGCCATCGAGGCCGGCAACCCGCCCGACGTGGCCGAGATGAACCACTACGGGCCCATGCGGTACCGGCCGGCGCTTCGCGACGTCAGTGGGCTCGCCGGCGGCATCGCCAGGACCAACGGGGGCCTGCTGCCGTTCGCCGAGAAGGCGATGAAGTTCGACGGCAAGTACTACGGCGTGCCGCGCTACTCGATGATCACGGTCTTCTACATCCGCAAGGACATCATGGAGGCCAAGGGCCTGAAGCCGCCCAAGGTCTACGACCCGGACGTCGTCGAGTTCGCGCGCAAGACGCAGGACCCGACCAAGGACATGTGGGGCTTCGGCCAGACGCTCAACCGCTCCGACGACGGCCGCGGCTTCATGTCCAACATCCTGTGGAGCTACGGCGGCGGCGCCTGGGACAAGGAGGGCAAGCCGGCCCTGGCCACCTCCAACCTCAAGGCCAATCTCGCCGCGCTGCAGTTCGCGGTCGACTCGATCCAGAAGTACAAGATCCAGCCGCCGGGCGTGATGGGCTGGACGGACGTGTCCAACAACGAGGCCTACATGGCCGGCAAGCTGGTGACGACCAACAACGGCGCCAGCCTCTACTTCGCGATGGTCAACAAGAAGCACGAGCTGGCGCCCAAGACGCAGCTGGTGCTCACGCCGGGCGGTCCGGCCGGCAGCGTCGTCGGCGGCTCCTGCTACAACTGGGGCATCTTCAACAAGACGAAGTACGCCGACCACTGCGAGGACCTCGTGAAGTACCTCGAGGAGCCCGCGCACTTCAACGAGTACCTGCAGGCGTCGGTCGGACAGGCCGGACCCGTCTACAAGGGCCGCGCCGACAACCCGTACTGGAAGTCCGACCCGAACTTCGACGCCATTCTGCAGAACATCCTGCGCAGCGTGATGCCCGGGCATCCCGGCCCCATGACGCCGGCCGCCGTCGAGGTGGAAGCCCAGTACATCCTGTGCGACATGGCCGGCCGCGTGGTCACGGCCGGGTTGACGCCGGAGGCCGCGCTGAAAGAAGCGCACGCCCGGATCGAGGACATCTGGAAGCTCCGTAGCAAGGCCTAGGAGACGTCGGTGGCGATCTCGACGGCGCGGCTGCCCGGCACCCTGGCGGCGCGGCCGCGCCGCACCGGCCTGCGCCGGTGGCTCGGGCCCGACTACCGCCTGGGGTTCCTGTTCATCGCGCCGACGGCCGTGCTGGTCCTGGCGCTGGTCGCCTATCCGTTCGGCTACGCCATCTACCTGTCCCTGACCCGCAAGTACGTGGGCATGCCGCCCGTCTTCGTGGGGCTCGAGAACTACGTCCGCCTCACCGGCGACGGCTTCTTCCGCCGCGCCGTGCAGAACTCGCTGGTGTTCACGTTCGGATCGGTCGGCGTCAAGCTGGTGATCGGCATGGTCATGGCGCTGGTGCTGAACTCGCGCATCCGCTGGCGCTCGTTCTGGACCGGCGTGCTGCTGATCCCGTGGGTGGCGCCGACGGTCGTCTCCGCGCTGAACTTCCTGTGGATCTTCGACTACAGCCTCGGCGTGCTGAACTACATGCTCGTGCGCGTGTTGCACGTGCTGCCGCAGGGGGTGGGCTGGCTGAGCGAGCCGGGCACGGCCATGGCCTCGGTCATCGCCGTCAACATCTGGCGCGGCTTTCCGTTCTTCGGCATCTCGTTCCTGGCTGGCATGAAGGCGATCCCGGCCGAGCTGTACGAGGCGGCGGCCGTCGACGGCGCCGGCCCGGTGCAGCGCTTCCGGCACGTGACGCTGCCCGGGCTGAAGACGATCGTCATCATCGTGGTGCTGCTGTCCACGATCTGGACGTTCAACGACTTCCAGATCGTCTACATCCTCACCAGGGGCGGTCCCGGTGGCGCCACCCAGGTGCTGCCGGTGTTCACCTACGAGATGGCGTTCGGCGCCCAGCGCCTGGGCGAGGCCATCGCGGTGGCGCTCTACATGCTGCCGGCGATGGCGGCGGTCATCATCGTGCTGGCGCGCTACATGCGCCGCGGGCGGCGCGCGTGAGGCAGCGTCCGGCCGCGGCCTGGATGCAGACGGCGGCCACCTACGGCTTCCTGGGCGCGCTGCTGCTGGTCGTCGTCTTTCCGTTCTACTGGATGACGGTGACCTCGCTGAAGAGCGAGGAGCAGATGCGCAGCCTGCTGTCCATGTTCTGGCCGACGCCGGTCGTGCTCGACAACTACCGCCAGCTGCTCGCGCGCACCGACTTCCTGGCCTGGTTCGGCAACAGCGTGATCGTCGCGGTGTCGTCCACCTTCGTCGCGACCGCGGTCGGCACGCTCGGCGCCTACGGCCTGGCGCGGCTGAGGTTCCTGGGCCGCGCCTTCATGTCGAGCGCGGTGCTGATCACCTACCTGGTGCCGCCGGCGATCCTGTTCATCCCGCTCTACGCGCAGATCCGCGCGCTCGGCCTCGCCGACAGCCGGGCCGGGCTCATCGCCGCCTATCCGTCGTTCACGGTGCCGTTCGTGACCTGGCTGCTCATGGGATACTTCGAGTCGATCCCCGACGAGCTGGAGGAGTCGGCGATGATCGACGGCGCCACCCGCTTCGGCGCCTTCTGGCGCGTCGTGCTGCCGCTGGCGGCGCCTGGCGTGCTGGCGGCCGGCCTCTACGCCTTCACCCAGGCCTGGAACGAGTTCCTCTACGCGCTCGTGTTCATCACCGACGTGAAGCTGCGCACGCTGCCGGTCGGGCTGTCCACGTTCATCACCGGCGACGTCTACGGCTGGGGCTACCTGATGGCGGGCGCGGTGCTCACGACGCTGCCGGTGATCCTCGCCTACATCTACCTGCAGCGCTACATGGTCGAAGGGCTGACGGCCGGCAGCGTCAAGGGATGAGGCGGGCGGCGTGAGCGTGATCGAGGAGCGCCACGACAAGGGATGAGGCGGGCGGCGCTCGCGGCGGTGCTGCTGCTGGCTCCGGTCGCGGCCGACGCCGGGATCACGCTGCCGCCCGGCTTCGCCGCGCAGGTCTACGTCACCGGCGAAGGCTTCGGCGACGGCCGCGTCGCCGCCGGCATCCCGTCCACGTCCACGATCATCCTCGACGCCGCCGGCACGCTCTACGCGGCGCGCACCGGGCGCCGCTACATCGGCGGCGAGGTCGAGGACGTCTGGCCGGTCTATCGCTTCGCCGCCGGCGGCGCGCGGATGACGAAGGAGACCGAGCGCCGGTTCTTGTACGGGCCGCCGCTACCCAACCCCCAGGTCGTCGCCGTGCGGGGCGGCGAGCTGCTCGTCACCACGTTCGATCGCGATCGCGCCGTGGGCGTCCTCTACCGCGTCGTGGACGGGCGTGCCGAGCTGATCGCGGGCGGGACGCCGCCGAGCCGCCTGACGCCGCCGGTGCTCAAGCAGCCGGAAGGCGTGGCGATCGACGCCGCCGGCCACCTGCTGGTCGCCGACCGCCAGCAGAACGTCGTGATCCGCTTCGATCCCGGCGGCCGCCTGCTCGAGCCGCGCTGGCTGGCGGTGCCGCGCCCGCGCCTGCTCGTCACGCAGGGGGAGCGGCTGTGGATCGCCGGCGACGGCGACGCCGACGCGCCGTGGCAGCGCGGCACCGGCGAGGTCTGGAGCGTGGGGCCGGAGGGCAAGCGGCTGGCGCTGCGCGGTCCCATCGCCGCCGGCATGGACGTCACGCCGGCCGGCAGCGTCTTCGTCGCCGACCGCCAGGGCGCGCGCATCGTGGTCGTGGGCCCCGACGCCACCGCGCTCGACTTCGCCGCCTTCGGCGAGAGCGACGCGCCCCGCACGCTGGCCTTCGCGCCGGTCACCGAGGCCACCCGCAAGGCCGGCATCGCCGGCGACCTGTTCGTCGCGGTCATCCGCCGCGGCACCTGGGCGCTGAACGAGATCATCCGCATCAGCGGCCCGTTCGACGATTACGTTCGGGGCAAGCGCTAGGAGCGAGCATGCGCCAGACGACGAAGCTTCGCACGCTGCTGACATCCGCGCCCCTGATCGTTCCCGGCTGCTACGACGCCATGAGCGCGCGCGTGCTGGAGCACGCCGGCTTCCCGGCCGTGTACATGACTGGCTATGGGACCTCGCTGGCGCTGCTCGGCATGCCCGACGCGGGGCTGGCGACGATGAGCGAGATGCACCTCAACGCGCGCTACATCGCCAACGCCGTCGGCCTGCCGGTCATCGCCGACGCCGACAACGGTTACGGCAACGCGATCAACGTCATCCGCACCGTGCGCGAGTACATCCAGACCGGCGTGGCCGGCATCCACATCGAGGACCAGGCGATCCCCAAGCGCTGCGGGCACGTTGCCGGCCGCCGCGTGATCCCGCTGGAGGAGGCGGTCGGCAAGTACCGCGCCGCCGACGCCGTGCGACGCGAGCTCGATCCCGACTTCGTGCTGATCGCGCGCACGGACGCGCGCGGCGCTCACGGCGGCTCGCTCGAGGCCGCCATCCAGCGCGCCAACGCCTATCTGGAGGCCGGCGCCGACCTCGCGTTCGTGGAAGGGCCGACCAGCGTGGACGAGGTCCGGCGGGTGTGCCGCGAGGTGCGCGGCCCGGTGTTCTACAACCAGACCGGCGTGTCGCCGCGCCTGACGCCCGAGCAGATGAAGGAGCTGGGCATCGCGGTCACGATCCTGCCGGGCGCGATGCTGCGGGTGGCGCTCTCGGCGCTGCACGACTTCGCCACCGCGCTCAAGGCCGAGGGCCCGGCCGCCGAGAGCCGGTTCGCCGAGCGCTTCCGCAACCATCCGCTGGGCGACCTGCACACGTTCGCCGGGTTCGATCGGATCCGGCGCTGGGAGGAGGCCTACCTGCCGGCCGCCGAGCTCGAAAAATACGAGGGTTCCGTCGGGCATCAGCCCGCGCCGCGCCGCTGAAAGTCCTTCCGGCCGGGGCCCTGCCTGTCGGATCATCGAGGGACAGGAGAGCGCTCATGGCTGATGACGGCTCGGCTCGAACCCGCCAGCACGGCCTGCAGCAGGCCGCCTCGATCATCTTCGCGCTCGTCGCGGTCGTCCCGCTGTTGATCTTCGCCTACACCCTCCACGCGCTCGGTGTCATGCGCAACACCCAGGCCCAGATCAGCCTGGCGCTGGCGCTGGCCATCTCGCTGCTCGGCTTCTGGATGTTCCGCTCGATGCTCGGCCACATGGCCGAGATCGTCCAGGCTCTCGCCGCCGCCATCGAGCAGGCCAACCGGCGCCGCGCCGCCGCCGGCTCGCCGCTGACGGCGGCCGGGACCACCACGCCGGCGCGCCCGGCCGCGACCAACAGCACGGCGCCGGCGGCCGCCGGCG
>DASSLH010000134.1:0-5869 GCA_035689625.1 Candidatus Methylomirabilota bacterium
CGACAACGCCGGCCTCAGCGATCCCAACCCGCCGACGCGCACGATCACGGTCACGCCGGCCGGTCTCACCGCGTCCTTCACCAGCCCGGCCGCCGGCGCCACCGTGGCCGGCATCCAGCCGGTCGGCATGGCGGTGACGAACGCCAGCGGCGCCTCGAACACGTTCACGCTCGCGATCGACGGCACCCAGGTCTTCACGCAGACCGTCACCACGACCTCGACCGGCTTCAACTGGGACACGCGCTCCTACGGCAACGGCCCCCACACGCTGGGCCTGACCGTGCGTGACTCGACCGGCGCCACCGCGTCCGCGACCCGCTCGGTGACCGTCAACAACAACGCGACCGGCCAGATCACCGTGAGCTTCCCGCTGTCCACGCCCGGCCAGGACGTGACCGGCGTGCAGACGGTCCGCATCCAGGCCAGCAACACCGCCGGCGCCACCAACCGGTTCGAGATCTCCGTCGACGGCGTCATCAAGGACCTCGTCATCACGGGCCTGACGACGATCGACTGGAACTGGAACACGATGGGGCTCACGAACGGCTCGCACACGATCAGCGTCACCGTCAACGACTCGACCGGCCGCACCGGCACCGGCAGCAACTTCTTCGACGTCATGAACTCGCTCAGCGCGGCCGTCACCAGCCCGGCCCCCGGCGCGACCGTGAGCGGCACGGCGTGGGTCGTGATGTGGGTGAGCGGCACGACGGGCACCTCGAACACCTTCACGCTGAGCGCGGCTGGCCAGACCGTGGGGACGGCGACGACCAGCAGCACCGGCCCCGTGTCGATTCCCTGGGACACCACCAAGACGCCGAACGGCGCCCAGACGCTGGTGGCCCAGGTGTACGACGCGACCAACAACGGTGGCCAGATGACGGTGCCGGTCACCGTGTCCAACGCCAGCGGCCCGCCCGCCGCCTCGTTCACGAGCCCGGCGGCCGGCGCCACCGTGAGCGGCACCGTCGCGATTGGCCTCAAGGCCACCGGCGGCACGGCGCCGTTCACCTACCGGCTCACGATCGACGGCACCCAGGTGCTCTCGACCAGCACCACGGCCACGACGGCGTCGTTCGCCTGGAACACGACGACCTACGACAACGGCGGCCACATGCTGGCCCTCACCGTGACCGACAAGAACGGCGGCACGACCTCGGCCAGCCGGATCGTGAACTCGCAGAACACCAGCGCCGCCACGCTGGCCGCCTCGTTCACGGCTCCCGCGAGCAACGCCACCGTCTCCGGCACGGTGACCGTCGGCATGGCCGCCTCCGGCGGGACCGCGCCGTACACGTACAAGCTGACGATCGACGGCACCCAGGTGTTCACCACCAGCACGAGCGCCACCTCGGCCTCGTTCGCCTGGAACACGACCACCGCGACCAACGCCGCCCACACGCTGTCGCTGGCCATCACCGACGGCAAGGCCGCGTCCTCGACGGCCACGCTCACCGTCACCGTCCAGAACGGCACCGCGCTGGCCGCGTCCTTCACGAGCCCGACCGCCGGCGCCACGGTCAGCGGCACGGTCAGCGTCGGCCTGGCCGCCTCCGGTGGCACCGCGCCCTACACCTACACGCTCACGATCGACGGCGCCCAGGCCTTCACCACGAGCACGAGCGCGACGTCGGCGTCGTTCGCCTGGAACACGACGACCGCCACCAACGCCGCCCACACGCTCGGCCTCACCGTGACGGACTCGGCCGCCCACTCGGCGACCGCCACGCGCTCGGTGACGGTGTCGAACACCGGCGGCACGCTGCAGGTCGCGATCACCCAGCCGACCAGCGGCTCGACGGTGAGCGGCACGAACTGGGTGGTGCTGTGGCTGTCGGGCTCGAGCGGGACCTCGAACACCTACACGCTGACCGTCGGCGCCCAGACCGTGGCGACGACCACGACCAGCGGCACCGGCCCGGTGTCGATCCCCTGGGACACGACGTCGGTCGCCAACGGCACCCAGACCCTGACCGCCAGCGCCCGTGACGCGACCGGCAACACCGGCAGCAGCAGCGTGTCCATCGTCGTGCAGAACAGCGGGCCCTCGGCCTCGTTCACGAGCCCGGCCGCCGGCGCCACCGTCAGCGGGACGACGACGGTCGGCATGGCGGCGACCGGCGGCGCCGCGCCGTACACGTACAAGCTGACGATCGACGGCACCCAGGTCTTCACGACGACGACGAGCGCGACGACGGCGTCGTTCGCCTGGAACACCACCACGTACGCCAGCGGCGCCCACACGCTCGGCCTCACGGTGACCGACTCCGCGGCCGCGTCGGGGACGTCCACGCGCTCGGTCACCGTCCAGAACGGCTCGACGCTGGCGGCCTCGTTCACCGCGCCGGCCGCCGGCGCCACCGTCAGCGGCGCCGCCGTCACGGTCGGCGTCACGGCCAGCGGCGGCACGCCGGGCTACACGTACACGGTCACCGTGGACGGCGCCCAGGTCTTCACGACCTCGACGACCGCGACCTCGGCGTCGTTCGCCTGGAACACGACCACGGTCGCCAACGGCAGCCACACGCTGGGGCTCGCGGTCACCGACGCCCACGGCGCCGCGGCGACGGCCACGCGCACGGTGACGGTGTCCAACGCGACCACCACGTTCCAGGTCTTCATCACGACGCCCTCGGCCGGGCAGACGGTCAGCGGCACCACGTGGGTGACGATCTGGACGTCGGGCGCCGCGGCCGGCACCAACACCTACACGATGACGGTCGGCAGCACGACGGTGTGGACGGACAGCGCCTCCGGCAACCCGGTGACGCTGCCGTGGGTGACGAGCCAGACGCCCAACGGCACCCAGACGCTCGTGGTCACCGTGCGCGACGGCACGGGCGCCACCGGCACCGCCAGCGTGACCGTCACCGTCCTGAACTGATGCGCCGCTGGGCGGCCGCCGCCGCGCTCGTCCTCGTGCTGTCGACGCCGGCGGCCGCCAACCATCCGTTCATGGCGGCGCTGCTGACGATCGACCCCGACTCGCTGCAGCGCCTGAGCGCGGCCGGCCAGCCGCTGGCGGTCATCGACGTGCGGCCCGAGGACGCCTACCGCGGCGGCCGGCTGCCCGGCGCCCGCTCGATTCCCCTGCCCGCCCTGGTTCCCCGCCGCGGCGAGATCCCCGGCTCGGGCCTGGTGGTGCTCTACGGCGACGGCGCGGAGGACGCCGCCACGGCCTATCGCTACCTGCGCCGCACGGGGCAGTCGAACGTGTTCGTGCTCGAGGGCGGCTACGCCGCCTGGCAGGCGAAGGGCTATCGCGTCGAGCGCTGACGGGCGCTCGCGCTAGGCGCTGAGGCGGGCGTCGGGTCGCGCGCGGAACGCGGCGGTCGCGGGGCGGGCCAGGACGTGGAACGGATAGCGACGCGCGCTCTCCAGCGCGTGGGTCGTGTAGCCGTGGCGGCGCAGGATGTCGAGCGCGTCGCGCTGCTCGATCGGATCGTGCACCTCGAGCAGCACGCGCGGCCGGGCGGAGGCCAGCATCTCGCGGGCGCCGGTCAGGACCCGCACGCCCAGGCCCTCGACGTCGATCTTCAGCACGTCGGCGGGCGGATGGCCGTCGCGATAGGCGAAGTCGTCCAGGCGCAGCAGCCGGACGTCGGAGACCGGCACGTCGGCGCTGACGCCGTCGGCCAGCACCCGGCTCTCGGTGCCCTTCTCGGCCAGCCGCAGCCGTCCCTCGGCGTCCCAGGCCCCGGCGTTGATCGGCGTCACGCGCGCGCGGTTGAGCTCGACGTTGCCGCGCAGGCGCTCGAACGTCCCCGGCGAGGGCTCGAAGGCGTAGACGTGGCCGTCGCCGGAGAGGCGCGCGAAGACCAGCGCCGAGTAGCCGGCATGGGCGCCCACGTCGTAGACGACGTCGCCGGCGCGCACGAGCCGCGCCAGCGTGTCGGTCACCGACTGCTCGTAGTTGGCGCCGAGCACGAAGTAGCGCTCGGAGGTCAGGCAGTCGAAGTCCCAGCCGGCCAGCGGACCGGCGGTGAAGCGCACGCGGATCGCCCGGGGGCCGCCGACCACGCGCTGCAGCGCTTTCTGGAGGACGTTGCGCACGGCGAAGGGCAGGTCGCCGAAGAGCACGCGCTCGGTGAGGGCGCCGGGGACCACGCCGACGCCGCGCAGAACCAGGCGGCCGGCCGCGCCGAACTCGCCGTCGCCGATCTCGATGCCCATCGCCCCCAGCTTCACGTCGACCTCCCCTGGCGAGCGGGGCCCGCCGTGGCCTCGCTGCCGCAAGCCCCGTGCCTACCCCGACCGCCCCCAACATGCGACATTCGAGCGGGCAGGCGGAACATTCCTACCGGATTTCGGCACCCCCGCTTCAGACTGTGCCCATGGCCCCGGAGTCCTCACGCCGGCTTCACCTGGACCCGCTGATCGCGCTGGCGCTGGCCGGTCTCACGATCGTCGTGTTCCTGCCGGCCCTGAGCAACGGCTGGCTCGACTACGACGATGACCGCAACTTCCTCACCAACCCGGGCTTCCGTGGCTTCGGTCCGGCCCAGCTGCGCTTCATGCTCACCGGCGGCATCATGGGGCACTGGACGCCGGTCACCTGGCTCAGCCACGCGCTCGACCACGTCGTCTGGGGCATGGATCCGTTCGGCTATCACCTCGGCAACGTCCTGCTCCACGCCGCCAACGCCGCGCTCGTCTACGCGCTGGCCCTGCGCCTGCTGGCGCTGGCGATGCCGGCCATGGACGTCACCGCGCGCCGGCTCGGCGCCGCGACGACCGCGCTCGTGTTCGCGCTGCACCCGCTGCGCGCGGAGTCGGTGGCGTGGATCACCGAGCGCCGCGACGTGCTCTCGGCGTTCTTCGGCCTGCTCGCGGTCCTCGCCTACCTGCGCTACGCCGCCGCGGACGCCCGCCGGGCGCGCTGGTACCTGGCGTCACTGGGCCTGTTCGCGCTGGGCCTGCTGTCGAAGTCCATGGTCGTCTCGCTGCCGGTCGTGCTGCTCGTGCTCGACGTCTATCCGCTGCGTCGGCTCGACGCGCGGGCGGCGCGGCCGGGGGGTCCCGTCGCGCTGCTGAGCGAGAAGGCGCCGTACCTGGCGCTGGCGATCGTGAGCGTCGTCGTCACGTCGGCGATGATGGCGCGCACGGTGCGCGTGACGTCGCTGGCGCTCTATCCGCCGGCCGCGCGGGTCGCGATGGCCGCCTACGGCCTGGCGTTCTACCCGTGGAAGCTGGTGGCACCGCTGGATCTCATGCCGATGTACGAGCTGCCGGTGAGCGTGTCGTCCGTCGCGCCGCGGTTCCTGCTGCCGCTCGTCGCGGTCCTCGCCGTGACGGTGGCGCTGCTGCTCGCGCGGCGGCGCTGGCCGGCCGGGCTGGCGGCCTGGCTCGCCTACGCGGTGCTGCTGGCGCCGGTGAGCGGCCTCGTGCACGCCGGCCCCCAGCTGGTCGCCGACCGCTTCAGCTACTTGCCGTCGATCGCGCTGCTGCTGCCGCTCGGCGCCGGTGTCGCGCTGGCGGCCCGGCGGCCGGCGCTGGGCCGCGCGGTGCTCGTCGCCGTCATCGTCTGGATCGGCTCCATGGCGGCGCTGACGTGGGCGCAGGTGCAGGCCTGGCACGACACCGACACGCTGTTCGCCTACGCGCTGGAGGTCGACCCCGGCTGCGGCTGGTGCTACGCCCAGTACGGCGGCGCGCTCGGCAACCGCGGCGACTTCGAGCACGCGATCCCGCTGCTCGAGCGGGCAGCGGCGCTGCGGCCGCACCGCGGCGGCTACCAGGCCCAGGCCGGCCTGGCGCTCCTGCGCGACGGGCGGGCGGCGGAAGCGGTGCCCTATCTCGAGCGCGCGGTCGCGCTGCAGCCGGCCAACGCCGATGCGCTGACGAACCTGGGGCTGGCGCTCCTCGACAG
>DASSLH010000135.1:0-9207 GCA_035689625.1 Candidatus Methylomirabilota bacterium
TGCCGCGGCGGCATCCGACGGGCAGCGTGCGCCTGGAGCCGTTCGAGGGCTTCCACACGGCGACGGGCATGATCGTCATCGCCGCCGCGAACGACCGGCTGTTCGCCACGCTGGCCAGGACGCTGGGCCATCCGGAATGGCCCGCCGATCCGCGCTTCCGCACGAACGCCGACCGGCAGCGGCACAAGCAGGTGCTCCTGGCGGAGATCGAGGACCTCCTGCGCACGCGGCCCGCCGCCGAGTGGCTGCGCATCCTCGAGAGCGCCGGCATCCCGTGCGCGCCGATCAACACGCTGCCCGACGTGCTGGCCGAGCCGCAGACCGCGGCCAGCGAGATCTTGCAGGCGATTCCCGGCCACGACCTCAGGATCGTCGCGCTGCCGCTGCGCTTCGACGGCGAGCGGCCGCCGCTGCCGGGCGGCACGCCGGGCCTCGGCGAGCACACCAAGCAGATCCGGGACCGGTGAGCCGGTACATCCGCATCGAGCGCGACTGCCGGCTCGTGCCCGAGCCTTCCCGCGTGTCGTATCATCGAGACCACCAGGAGACATGACGATGCGCCAGCCGCTGCGATTCTCCGGCGTGATGCCCGCCAACCTGCTGCCGTTTCGCGCCGACCTATCGATCGACGAGGCCGCGTACCGCAAGCACCTGCGCTGGCTGGCCGACACGCGCGGCGTCACCGGCATCGTCGCCAACGGCCACGCCGCCGAGGTCTCCTCGCTCTCCCGCGAGGAGCGGCGACACGCACTGGCCATCGCGCTGGACGAGATCGCCGGCGCCTGCCCGGTGATCGCCGGCGTGTACTCCGACGGAACCGCCGAGGCGGTCGCCCTCGCGCGGGACGCCAAGGCCGCCGGCGCTGCCGGCGTGCTCGTGTTCCCGCCGACACTGTTCATGTGGGGCGCCCAGGTCAAGCCGGACATGGTCGTGCGCCACTTCGCCGAGATCGCCGAGAAGGCCGACCTGCCGATCATCGTGTTCGAGTACCCGCCCGCCTCCGGCATCGGCTACGCGCCCCAGACGCTGGCGCGGCTGTGCGAGATCCCGCAGGTCGCCGGCGTCAAGGACTGGTCGAACGACATCGTCGCCTTCGAGCGCAACCTGCGCGCGATCCGCGCCACCGGCCGGCCGGTGGCCGTGCTGTCCTCGTTCACGATGTCGCTGATGGCCTCGTTCCTGCTCGGCGCCGACGGCGCCATCTCCGGCCTGGGCAGCGTCGTTGCCGACCGGCAGGCCGAGCTGTTCGAGGCCTGCGTCAAGGGCGACCTGGACGGCGCCCGGCGGGTCAACGACCGGCTCGAGCCGCTCGTGGGCGTGATCTACGCGCCGCCGTTCGTAGACATGCACAACCGGATGAAGGAGGCCCTGGTCCTGCTGGGCCGTCTCCCGGCCGCCCACGTTCGGCCGCCGCTCACGGCGGTGCCCCCGGCCGAGCGCGAGGCCATCCGGAGGGCCCTCGCGGCGCTGTAGCTCTCCGCCCGGCCGGGGCCGGGAACCGCTTGCGTGGTCCGACCGATTGATGTAGAAAACCCGCACTTTCCTCGCATCCTCAGGGAGGTCACGATGGCCGAACGGTGGCAGGACGAGCTCTGGGCAAGAGACCTGTGGTGGCGCGGCAAGACCACCCGCCGGAAGTTCCTGGGGCTCGGGGTGGCGACGGCAGGGGCGGTGGGCGCGAGCATGCTGGTGCCCGCCCCCTGGCGGGAGGCGTTCGGGCAGGCCAAGCCCTACAAGCTCGGCGTGATGCAGCCGCTGACGGGCACGGCGGCCTCGGGCGGCAAGACCGCGCTGGTCGGCACGATGATGGCCGTCGATCGGATCAACAAGGGCGGCGGTGTCAACGGCCGCCCGCTGGAGCCGATCGTGGTCGACTACGAGTCGAAGCCCGACATCGGCCGGCGCAAGGCCGAGAAGCTGACGCTCGAGGACAAGGTCGACGTCGTCGAGGGCGGCTATCTCTCCAACGTCTGCCTGGCCTGCATGCCGGTCTTCGAGGAAGCCAAGACCGTCTACATGATCGGCGTGTGCCTGGACACGACGATCACCCAGTCCAAGTGCAGCCGGTACGTGTTCCGGCCGTTCGACTACGCCCCCGCCCAGGCGGTGGCCTCGGCGCCCTACCTGGTGAACAAGCTCGGCAAGAAGTGGTTCATCGCCTTCGCCGACTACGCCTGGGGGCAGTCGACCAAGGACGCCTTCGCCGCCGAGATCAAGAAGAACGGCGGCGACGTCGTCGGGACCCTCGGTGTGCCGCTCGGCACCACGGAGATGACGCCGTTCCTGTCGAAGATCAGCGGGACCTTCGACGGGATCTTCGGGATCTTCTTCGGCCCCCAGGGCATCTCGTTCGTGACCCAGACCTATGACCTCGGGCTCAGCAAGAAGCACCGGATCGCCGGCGACGGCGCCATCTGCGTGTCCACCAACATGCCGGCGATGGGGGCCAAGGCCGACGGCTTCGTGGGCATCGACCGCTACGTGCCGGTGCTGGAGGGCGTCCTGAACACCCCCTCCCACAAGCGCTTCTTCGACGAGGCGGTCAAGCGCCTGAAGGAGATCGACCCCTCGGGTCCGCTGCCCGACCGGTACGTGCAGTCGAACTACGAGGCGGTGAACGCGCTCAAGGTCGGCATGACGAAGTCCGGCTTCCGCGGCAAGGAAGACACGCTGAAGCTCGTCGAGGCCCTCGAAGGCCTCGAGATGAAGGAAGGCGACGACTTCCCGCAGGGCGACAAGGTGCTCCGCAAGGAGGACCACCAGGCGTTCCTGCGCGAGTTCATCTTCGAGATCCACTCCGGGAAGTACAAGGTCATCGAGGTCGTCCCCAAGGAGAAGACCTTCGTGCCGCCGACCGGCTGCAAGTTCGCCTGAGTGTGACCGCCGGTCCTCTCGCGGGCGGCGCCCCCGTCTCTGGCGGCGGGGGCGCCGCTCCCATCCTGCGCACCGAGGGCCTGACCGTTCGCTTCGGGGGGCTCACCGCGCTCAACAACGTCAACGTGGCCGTCGCTCGCGGCGAGATCCGCGCGATCATCGGGCCTAACGGCGCCGGGAAATCGACGTTCTTCAATTGCCTTACCGGTGTGATCCAGCCGACGAGCGGGCGCATCGTCTTCGACGGCGAGGACATCACGGGCCTGTCGCCGGACCGCATCTCGCGCAAGTCGCTGGCCCGCTCGTACCAGATCACCAACATCATGCCGGGGGCCACCGTGCTTGAGAACGTGCGCATCGCCGCCCAGTCGCGCCGCCACGGCTGGAGCGTGCTGCGCCACTATCGCGTTTACGCCGACGTCCTGGAGCGCGCCCGGGCGGTGCTGGCCGCGGTCGGGCTCGGGGCCAAGGAGGACGAGCTCGCGGCCAACCTCTCACACGGCGAGCAGCGCAACCTCGAGATCGGCATCGCGCTGGCCACCGAGCCCAGGCTGCTGTGCCTGGACGAGCCGACCGCCGGCATGAGCGTCGCCGAGACGCACGCCACGGTCGAGCTCGTGCGGCGCATCGCCGCTGACCTGACGATTCTCATCGTCGAGCACGACATGGAGGTCGTCATGGGGCTGGCGCGGACGATCACGGTCCTGCACTACGGCGAAGTGCTGGCCGAGGGGACGCCGGCCGCCATCCAGGCCAATCCGCGCGTGCAGGAGGTCTACCTCAAGACCTGATGCTCAGCCTCGCCGACGTCCACACCTACTACGGCAAGTCCCACATCCTGCACGGCGTCAGCCTCGAGGTCGCCGCCGGCGAGGTGGTCGGCCTGCTTGGCCGCAACGGCGTGGGCAAGTCGACGACGCTCAAGAGCGTGATGGGCCTGACCCGGCCGGCCAGGGGGCGGGTGACCTTCGAGGGACGGGACATCACGGGCATGGCGCCTCATCAGCTGGCCCGTCTCGGCATCGCGTGGGTGCCCGAGGACCGGCGGATCTTCCGCCTGCTGTCCGTCCTGGAGAATCTCCGGACCGGCCTCGATCGGGCCGGCGTCGACGACGCCCGCCGCCAGGCGCTCCTCGACAAGGTCTATCGCGCGTTCCCGGTGCTGCGCGAGCGCCAGTACCAGGCCGGCGGCACGCTGTCGGGCGGCGAGCAGCAGATGCTGGCCATCGCGCGGGCCATGATGCTGGAGCCGAAGATCATCCTGCTCGACGAGCCCACCGAGGGGCTGATGCCGCGCATGGTCTCGCAGATCCGCGACATCATCGGCCTGCTGAACCGCGAGGGTGTGGCGATCCTGCTGGTCGAGCAGAACGTACCGCTGACGCTCGAGGTGAGCCGCCGCATCTACTTCATGGAGAAGGGCGTGGTGCGCCACCAGGCGCTGGCCGCCGACCTGCGCGCCGACCACGCCGTCATCCACCAGTACCTGGGAGTCTGAGATGGGGATCCAGCTCGAGCAGATCGTCATCCAGACCGTCAATGGCCTCGTCAACGGGATGGTCCTGGCGCTCGTCGCCTCGGGGCTGACGCTGATCTTCGGCATCATGGACGTCGTTAACTTCGCCCACGGTGACCTCGTCATGCTGGGCGGCTTCGTCGGCGCTACCACGATGGCGGCGACCGGCAACTTCTGGGTCGCCCTGCTCGTCGCGGCGGTGACGGTCGCGGTGGTCGGCGCCGCCCTGCAGGTCACGACGCTTCGCCCGCTGCTCGGCCGGGATCCGCTCACCACGATCCTGGCGACGTTCGGCGTGTCGCTCGTGCTGCAGAAGTACGCGCTCTGGCAGTGGGGGCCGTCGGCGCGGCAACTCGCGGAGCCGATCACCGGCCGGTTCGACCTCTTCTACCTGCAGTACCCGTGGTACCGGGTGGCGACCGCCCTGTTCGCCGGCGCCATCATCGGCGCGCTCTGGCTCTTCCTGAAGCGCGGCACCTATGGAATCTGGATTCGCGCCACCACGCAGGACCGGATCATGGCGGCCGCGATGGGCATCCCGGTTCCCTGGGTGCACACGACGGTGTTCGCGATCGGCGCTGCCATGGCCGCGGCCAGCGGCGTGCTGTTCGGACCACTCGGCGGCGTCACCCAGACGATGGGCGCCGACTTCACGCTGCGCGCCTTCATCGTGGTCGTGGTGGGTGGCATGGGCAACCTCGGCGGCTCGATCCTGGCCTCGATCTTCATCAGCCTGCTCGAAGCCTATGCCTCGCTGTTCGTGAGCCCCGCTCAGGCGGTGATCGTCTCCTTCGTCGTCCTGATCCTCACGCTGCTCTTCCGTCCGACCGGCCTCTTCGTGCCGACGCCGAAATGACGGCCGGCACCCCGGCGGCGACAGCGCGCGTCGATCGCGCGTTCTGGATCGGCTTCGCGCTCGTGTTCGGGCTGCTGACCGTGGCCCCGCTGGTGCTACCGCCGTTCTGGCGCCGGTTCGTCACCGAGATCCTGATCTGGGGCCTGCTGGCGATGTCCTCCGACATCCTGATCGGCTACACCGGCATGGTGTCGTTCGGTCACTCCGCGTTCTTCGGCCTCGGCATGTACGGCGCCGCGGCGGCGCTCCTGATGGTGAAGCCGGCCAACCTGTGGGTGGCGATCGTCTACGGCCTCTTCGCCGCCGCCGTGGTGGCAGTGTTCGTCGCGTTCTTCGCCACCCGCCTGCGCGACATCTACTTCGCGATCACGACGCTGGTGTTCTCGCAGATCTTCTACGTGGTCATCTTCACGTGGACCGAGGTGACCGGCGGCGAGAACGGGCTCACGTTCCGGCAGCCGCCGCTGGCACTGCCGGGGATGACCGGCCACCCGTTCACGCCCCAGACGCTGCACTGGTTCGTGCTCGGCGTCGTCGCCGTCTCCTACCTGCTCCTGCGCCGGATCACCCGGTCGCCGTTCGGCATGGTGCTGCAGTCCATCCGCGAGAACGAGCCGCGCACCCGGGCGATCGGCTATCCGATCGAGCGCTACAAGATCGTGGCGGTGATGCTGTCCGGCCTCTTCGCCGGACTGGCCGGCGTGCTGTACGCCATCCAGAACAAGTTCACCGCGCCCGACTTCGTGTTCTTCCTCGTCTCCGGCGAGGTCGTGATCTTCAACGTCATGGGCGGCGTCGGCACGCTGGTGGGCCCGATCGTGGGGGCCGCGTTCTTCCTGCTGCTCCGGGAGGGCCTCTCGCGCTACTTCGAGTACTACCTCATTCCGGTCGGGGTCATCTTCACGCTGATGGTGATCTTCCTGCCGCAGGGCTTCCTGGGCGTCCTCCGCCGCCGCCTCAACGAGTGAGGATCTCCTGGGTCTTCTGCACGAGCGCGTCCACGGTGAACGGCTTGTGCAGGAAGCCGAGGCCCGGGCCCAGCCCGCGATACTCCTCGACGGTGTCCTCGAGGTCGCCGGACAGGAAGAGCACCTTGGCGCCGGCGCGGGTCGGGCCGAGACGCTGCAGGACCCCGTCGCCGGCGGCGCCGGGCAGCAGCAGGTCCACGATGACGAGCGCGATCGGCCCCTGGTGGGCGAGGCTGGCGGCCAGCGCCTCGTCCAGGTCACGCGCGGCCAGCACGCGATAGCCGTGCAGCTCGAGAATCTCGGCGATGAGATCGCGCACGCCGGGCTCGGGCTCGACCACCAGTACCGTCGCCGGCTCGGCGACGGCGGGCGGCGCCGGCTCCTCGGCGGCCTCCTGGCGCGGCAGGTACATCGTGAACGTCGTCCCCTGGCCGACCTCGCTGGCCACCTCGATGTGGCCGCCGCTCTGGCTCACGAAGGCGAAGACCGTGGCCAGCCCCAGGCCCGTCCCGCGCCCGGGCGGCTTGGTGGTGAAGTACGGCTCGAACGCGCGCGACATCGTCGCCGCGTCCATGCCGACGCCGTTGTCGGTGACGCGGATCATGGCCGCCCGCAGCGGGCCCATCGGCGTCTGCTCGAGGTCCACGTTGCGCGTCTCGAGCGTGAGCCGGCCGCCGCCGGGCATCGCGTCGCGCGCGTTGAGGACCAGGTTCACCAGCGCCTGCTCGAGCTGGCCGGCGTTGACGCGCACGCGGCCCAGGCGCGGGTCGAGCGTCTGCGCCACCTCGATGCGCTCGCCCAGCAGCGGCGCCAGCGTGCGCACGACGCCGGCGGCCGCGGCGTTGAGGTCGAGCAGCGTGGGCGCCGGCGCCGCCGCCCGGCTCGACGTCAGCATGTGCTGGGTGAGGTTGAGCCCCCACACGGCCGCCTTGCGGATGGACTCGGCGCCCGTCCGCAGCGGATCGGTCGGATCCATGCGCTTGAGCATCAGCTCGCTGTAGCCGCTGATGACCGCCAGGATGTTGCTGAAGTCGTGGGCGACGCCGCTGGCCAGCCGGCCCAGCGCCTCCAGGCGCCGCGCCTCCCGCAGATCGTCCTCGAGCCGCTGGGCGCGCGCGCGCTCGCGCTCGAGCTCGGCTCCGAGCCGCTCCGCCTCGGCGATGGCTTCCGAGAGCGTCACGTCGCGGCGCTTCATCGGCGCCCGCCCGCCGCCGGAGGGAACGAGATCACCGAGCGTCGTCGCCATGCGTCCCCGCGTCGGCCGGCGGGTCCGGGAAGAGCGGCAGCTCGATCCGGAAGATGGTGCCCCCGCCCGGCGCGCTCCGGAAGTCGATGCTGCCGCCGTGGTCCTCGACGATCTTGTGGGTCAGCGCCAGGCCGAGCCCGGTGCCGCCGTCCTTGGTGCTGAAGAACGGGTTGAAGATGCGGTCGGCGTCGCCGGCGCCGATGCCGACCCCGGTGTCGCCGATCTCGATGCGCACGCGACGGGCGCCGGCGCTGCGCTGCCGGGCGCCGAAGCCGAGCTCGGCGTCGGCCCAGCCGGCGCGCACGGTCAAGCGGCCGCCGTCGGGCATCGCCTCCAGCGCGTTGCGGACGAGGTTCACCAGCGACTGGTAGAGCGCGTTGGGATCCGCCCAGACGGCGGGCAGGTCGCGGGCGTACTCGCGAACAACGCGCACACCGGCCGTCTCCAGCTCGTGCGCGCACAACTCGACGGCGCGGTCGGCGAGCGCGGGAACGCGCACCGGCGCGAAGGTGAGCCGGCTGGGCCGCGACAGCTCCAGCAGCCGCTCGACGATGCCGTTGATCCGCTCCAGCTCGCGCGGCACGACCGACTGGAACTTGGCGCGGAACTGCTCGTCGTCGAACCGCCGCGTGAGGTGCCGGCTGAACGTCAGCAGCGACGTCAGCGGATTCTTGATCTCGTGGGCGAGGCCGGCGGCGAGGCCGCCCAGCGCGGCCAGCCGGTCCGAGCGGCGCAGCCGCTGCTCCAGCTCGCGCACGACGCTCACGTCGCGGATGGCCGCGATGACGCCGAGGTCCTTGCCCTCGCCTCCCTTGAGCGGCGCGGCACTGATCTCCACCGGCAGCGTGCGGCCGTTGCGGCGGCGCAGCGTGACGGCCATGCCGGCCGACGGCGCGCGGCTGGCGATCGCCTCCATGAGGATCTCGCCCAGCTCGGGCGTGTCGACGAACACCTCCGTGCAGTACCGGCCCGTCACCTCGCCGGCGAAGAAGCCGGTCATCAGCTCGGCCGCGGGATTGAGCGTCACCACGCGGCCGTCCAGGTCGACGGTGACGATGCCAGTCGTCAACGACGCCAGGATGTTGTCGGTGTAGCCCTTGAGATCGGCCAGCTCCTCCAGGCGCTGCCGCAGCTCGGCGTTGACGCCCTCCACGGCGGCGCGCTGCTGGCGCAGCTGCGCGGCCATGTGGTTGAAGGCGATGGCCAGCCGGCCGATCTCGTCGTCGGTCGTCGGCTCGATGCGCAGGTCGAGCTCGCCGCGGGAGATGGCGGCGGCGCCCTCGGCGAGCTGCTGGACGGGGCGGGAGATGCGGCGCGCCACCAGCGCGGCCGCCAGGCCGCCCAGCAGCAGCGTCACCGCCGTCAGCGTGGCCAGCTCGCTGCGCGTGCGCCGGATGAGCGCGTCCATGCGCTGCTTGGACAGCCCCACCCGCACGGTGCCCCAGCGCTGGCCCTGCACGACGATGGGCACCGCGAAGTCGTAGACGGCCTGGCCCTTGCGGGTGACCGTCTCCTGCATCAGCGGCTCGGCGGCGGCGGCGGCGCGCTGGTCCACCTCGCCGGTCAGCACGCGCCCGATCCGGTCCGGCCGCGCGCTGTGGGCCGCCACCCGCCCGTCGGCGTCGAGCACGATCGCGTACTCGACGTCCTCCTCGGCGGCCAGGCGGGCGACGTTCTGCTCGAGCGCGGTGAAGTTGTAGAGCAGCAGCGGGCTCTGCGAGATGGCCGCCAGGTCGCGAGCCAGCAC
>DASSLH010000136.1:0-2152 GCA_035689625.1 Candidatus Methylomirabilota bacterium
GGCCGCGGCGCGCTCCAGCGCGCGCGGGTCGGCGTGCGGCGGCGCCGCCGGCTCGAAGCGGCGCACGTCGGGAATGGGCAGCGGACGCTCGAGCGCCTGCTCCTGCAGCGCGGCGTCCAGGCAGAGGTAGACGGGCCCCTGCGGCTCGGTGCGGGCCACGCGCCAGGCGCGCAGGAACGCCTCGGGAATCGCCTCAACCGTGGCCGGCTGATCGTCCAGCTTCACGTAGTCGCGCACCTGGGTGCCCTGCACGAGCGCGGTGTGGATCCAGTCGATCCACGGCCGCCGGCGCGTGGCGTCCATCGGTCCGCTGGCGCCGAGCACGAGCACGGGGGCGCGGTCGCAGAACGCGTTGAAGATGGCCATGCTCGCGTGCTGCAGGCCGACGATGTCGTGGACCACCGCGGCCATCGGCCGTGACCTGGCCTTGGCGTAGCCGTGGGCGAGGGCGACCGCGATCTCCTCGTGCGGGGTGAGGATCAGCTCGGGCGCGCCGGCTCCGTGATTGACGAGCGAGTCATGCAGCCCCCGGAACGTCGCGCCGGGGTTGAGGGCGACGTGCTCCACGCCCACCGCCCGCAGCAGGTCGACGACGAGGTCGGAGCCGTACTGCATTCATCGCCCGGCGCGCAGCACCCGTCCCGGGAACGCGCCGGTGTGGCGGCCGTGGTCGAGCACGACCTGGCCGCCGACGATGACGTGATGCACGCCCTCGGCGCCCTGCACACGCCGCGGCGAGCCGCCGGGGCCGTCGCGCACCACCTCGTCCTCCCGCACGCCGAGGCGGGCAAGGTCGAAGACCATGAGGTCGGCCGCCAGGCCCTCGCGCACGAGGCCGCGGTCGCGCAGGCCCATGAGGCGCGCGGGCTGGAACGTGAAGCGCCGCACGGCGTCCTCCAGGCTGAGCAGGCCGCGCTCGCGCACCCACTCGGCCAGCACCCAGGTGGACTCGCCGGCCGTGCAGAAGTTGGTGTTGAGGTGCGCGCCGGCGTCGGACTGCGAGGGCAGCGCGTGACCGCTCCTGACGAACTCGGCCAGCGCCACGTCGGCCTCCGGCGGGCGTGACTGCAGCTGGAACTCGGTCGCCAGCCCCTCGTCGAGCGCCAGGTCCAGCATCGCGTCGGCCACGTGCTTGCCCTGCGCCTGGGCGATCTCGGGCAGCCGCCGGCCCTGCAGCGCGCGGTTGCGCTCGCAGGCGACCTTGCTGACGACGATCGACGCCCACGGCACGAAGCGTCCCGGCACGCCCGGCCGCCGGCGCTGCCGCTGCATCGCCGCCTCGCGCAGCTCGGCGCGCTTGATCGGGTCCGCGAGCGCGGCCTTGCGGTCCTCGAGCGGCCGGGCCATGACCGCGTCCCAGACATCGAGGTTCGAGAAGAACGTCGTCTTCGCCAGCGTGAGCTTCGGGTTGAACGGGATCGCCCGCAGCAGCGCCTGCAGCCGGGCGCCCTCGCCGGCCACCGACTCCATCCAGCCGCGCACGGCGGCGTCGAAGACGAGGAAGAACACCGGCCGCCCGCTCACGCGGGCGACGTCGAGCAGGTGGCGGCGGTCGGCCTCGTCGGGCTGCGTGACCGACGGCGGCAGGATCTCGATGATGCCGCGGCTGAACTCGGCCATCGTCCGGCCCAGCGCCACGCGCTCGGCGTCGTCGGCCAGCCGCGACGGCACCGGCTCGCCCTTGGGCCCGGCATGCGTCGGCGAGTTGGTCGTGCTCCAGCCCCAGGCACCGGCCTCCATGGCCGCGCGCAGCAGGTCCTGCATGACCTTGGTCTCGTCCTCGGTGGCCGCGCGGTCCCAGGCCGCGCGGTCCATCGCGCTCAGGCGCAGCGGGTTGTGGCCGACGAGCGGCATGACGTTGACGCCCAGCCCGATGTCGATGGCGTCGAGGAACTCGTCGAACGTCTGCCAGGTCCACGGCAGCACGCCGGCCAGCGAGCGGAACGGCAGGTCCTCGACGCAGCAGAACGTCGCCAGCATCGCCTCGCGGTGCTCCGGCCGCAGCGGCGCCAGCGTGAGGCCGCAATTGCCGGTGAGCACCGTCGTCACGCCGTGCCAGACCGACGACGTGCACAGCCGATCCCAGAACGGCTGCGCGTCGTAGTGCGTGTGCAAATCGATGATGCCGGGGGCGACCACGAGCCCCTCGGCG
>DASSLH010000137.1:0-2636 GCA_035689625.1 Candidatus Methylomirabilota bacterium
GCATGTGCGAGGTGGTGGCCGAGAAGGCGACGAGGCGGCCGCCGCGGAAGATCGGCTTGAGAACGCACACGTCGCTCATGTGGCCCGTGCCCATCCACGCGTCGTTGGTGATGAGCACGTCGCCGGGGCGCATGGACCCGGCACCCAGGTCGGCGATGAAGTGCCGCACCGTGGCCGGCAGGCAGCCGATGAACGACGGGATGCTGCCGCTGTTCTGGGCCAGGGCGAAGCCGCGCGCGTCGGTGAGCACGCAGGCGAAGTCGTTGGCTTCGTTGGACAGCGTGGAGAACGAGGTGCGCACGATGGCCTTGGCCGCCTCGTCCACGACCGAGATGACGCGCGTCCACAGCACCTCGAGCGTGACGGCGTCGAGCCGGTCGCTCACGGCAGGGTCACCACGAGATTGCCGGTCGCCGCCACGCGGCCCACGCCGCCGGGGCCGATCACGAGCGTCGAGCCTTCCTCCTCCACCACGGCCGGGCCGCGGATCTCGTCGCCGGGCGCCAGCGCCACGCGGTCGTAGACGGTGGTGTCCTCGAACCCGCGGCGCTCGGGGAAGTACGCCGGCCGCGTGCCCTTCACGGCGCCGCCGCCGCCGCGGCCCTCGCCCATGACGGTCACCGCGGCGCCGGCCACGGGCGCCCGCACCGCCACGCGCACGTTGATGAACTCCACGGGCACGTCGGGCGGCGTCAGCGCGAACTTCTCGCGGTACGCGCTCTCGAAGGCGGCGACGAGCCTCGCCCGGCAGCCCGCCGAGTCGTCGTAGGGGCCCGCCGGCAGCTCGACGACGAGGTCGAAGCCCTGGCCCAGGAAGCGGCCGTCGGCCAGGCGGCGCACGCTGGCCGCGTCGAGCTTCAGGCCGGTGTCGGCCATCACCGCGCGCGCCTCGTCCTCCAGCCGCCGGAACGCCCGCTCCAGCGCGGCCGGGCTGTCGCGGTCCAGGCGCACGCCGACGGTGGCCACGCGATCCACGCGCGCCGGCGCCACCAGCAGGCCCAGCGCGGAGGCCACGCCGGCCGCCGGCGGACAGATCACCTGGCGTAGCCCGAGCTTCTTGGCCACGTAGTAGGCGTGCACGGGCCCGGCGCCGCCGGTGCACAGCAGCGCGTAGTCGCGCGGATCGCGGCCGCGCTCGGCGACGTGCACGCGGGCGGCGGAGGCCATGTTCTCGTTGACGACGTCGTGGATGCCCCACGCCAGCTCGACGAGCGAGAGCTTCACGCGCGCGGCCAGGCGCTCGAGCGCCGCGCGCGCCGCTGGCATGTCGATGCGCATCTCGCCGCCGGCGAAGTAGCCGGGGTTGAGGTAGCCGAGCGCGAAGTCGGCGTCGGTGACCGTCGGCTCGGTACCGCCCAGACCGTACGCGGCGGGACCGGGGTCCGCGCTGGCACTGAGCGGCCCGACCTTGAGCAGGCCGATCTCGTCCACGCCGGCGATGGAGCCGCCGCCGGCGCCGATCTCGATCAGCTCGATCGTCGAGATGCGGATGGGCAGCCCGCTGCCCTCGAGGAACCGCTTCTGGCGCGCGGCCTCGAAGGCGTAGGCGGTGAGCGGCTCGCCGCCGTCCACCAGCGAGAGCTTGGCCGTCGTGCCGCCCATGTCGAAGGCCAGCAGGTTGCCGCGGCTGTCCTCGCGGCCGAAGAACGCCGCGGCGAGCGCGCCGGCGGCGGGTCCCGACTCGAGCATCTGCACCGGCGTGCGCTCGGCCTCGGCCACGTGGGTGAGGCCGCCGCTGGAGAGCATCAGCAGCAGCGGGGCCGGGATGCCGAGCCCTTTGACCCGGCGGGCCATCGCGTCGAGATACTGGCGCGCCAGCGGCTTGATGTAGGCGTTGGCCACCGTGGTCGAGGCGCGCTCGTACTCGCGGATCTCCGGGGCCACCTCGTGCGAGGTCGTCACGGCGACCTTCGGATGACGCTGCGCCACGAGCCGGGCGGCCTGGGCCTCGTGGCGCGGGTTGGCGTAGGCGTGCAGGAAGACGATCGCGATGGAGGTCACGCCGGCGTCCACGAGCCGCCGGGCCTGGGCGGTGACGTCGGCCGCGCTCAGCGCGCGGGCGACCGAGCCGTCGGCGCGCACGCGCTCGCGCACCTCGCGGCGCCGCTGGCGCGGCACCAGCGGCTCCGGCTTGGCGATGTTGAGATCGTAGAGCTCGAACTTGCGCTCGCGGCCGATCTCCAGCGTGTCGCCGAAGCCGGCCGTCGTCAGCAGGCCGGTGACGGCGCCGCGCCGCTCGATCAGCGCGTTGGTGAACAGCGTGGTGGCGTGCACGACCCGGGTGAACTCGCCGGGCGGCAGCCGGTGCTGGCGCAGCAGCGCGTCCACGCCGGCGGCGACCGCGCGGGCGGGATCCTCGTGGGTGGTGAGCACCTTGCGGTTGAGCTGGCGGCCGCGCGCGTGGTCGTAGACGACGATGTCGGTGAACGTGCCGCCGATGTCGATGCCGAGCGAGTAGGTCATGGCCGCAGCCGGAGGGCCTCGAGCTCGCGGCTCAGAGACATGGCGGGAACAGTAGGACCGCCCCCGCCCGACGTCAAGGCGCCGGCCGCCGCGCGGCCGCCGGCGCGACGCTCAGCCGCGCAGGACGAGCGTGGGGACGGGGACCCGGCCGCCGAGGCGGTCGGCCAGGGCCG
>DASSLH010000138.1:0-10421 GCA_035689625.1 Candidatus Methylomirabilota bacterium
GAGGAGATCTTCCACACCAAGGGCACCTGCGAGATCTGCCACCGCATCGGCCAGCCGGGGACCCGGGCGCCCGACCTGGCCGGCGTGGGCGCCCGCGCCGGCAAGCGCAAGCCGGGCATGAGCGCCAAGGCCTACATCATCGAGTCGCTGCTCAAGCCACAGGCCTACGTGGTCGAGGGCTACCCGCCGATCATGCCGGAGATCGACAAGCCGCCCATCGGGCTCAACCGCTCCGAGCTGTGGGCGCTGACGGCCTTCCTGGAGTCGCAGGGCGGCACCGTGGACGTCACGCTCAACGACATCCCGGCCAGCGCCGGCGCGGCGGCGGCGGGCGGCGGCAGCGCGGCGGCCGCCGAGGTGAAGATCCCGGGCGATGCCAAGGCCGGCGAGACCGTGTTCTCCGGCAAGGGCGGCTGCTTCGCCTGTCACAAGGCCGGCAAGTTCACGACCGGCAACGTCGGTCCCGACCTCTCGCAGATCGCCAAGATCCAGACGCCCGACTACATCATGAAGAAGATCCTCGATCCTCGCGGCATGGGCACCGTGGCCGGGTTTCCGCCCGGTGTGATGCCGGCCACCTTCGGCCAGACGCTCACCGCCAGGGAGTACACGGACCTCGTGGCGTTCCTGCTCACCCTGAAATGAGCCGATGAGAATCTGGAAGTCGCGCTTCACCCAGGCCGTGCTGATCTTCGTGCTGGCGTTCGTCGTGCTGCGCTTCGGCATCCGGCCCCCGGCGCCGTGGAGCGTGCTGCGCGAGTACCTCGTCATCATCGCGATGGCGCTGCTGGTCTTCGTCTCCTCCGACCGCGACTCCTGGCGCGACTTCGTGCGACCGCTCCGGCTGACGTTCACCGACCCGCGCTTCCGCGTGCTGCGCACGGCGCTGGTCGTCCTGGTGCCGCTGGTGCTCGGCTACTACGCCTACACGCAGGCGGCCGCCAAGCCGCAGGCGCCGCCCGAGCTGCGCGCCGTGCACCCGGCGCCGCCGGGCTCCATCCAGTTCCGCGGCAAGGAGATCAACATCGCCGGCGTCGAGAATCCGCTGCGGAAGAACCCGGCGGACTTCGCCCGACACGTGGCGGCGGGCCGCGACGTCTACGTGCGCAACTGCGTCTTCTGCCACGGCGACAATCTCGACGGCAAGGGCGAGTTCGCCTACGGCTTCAATCCGCCGCCGGCCGACTTCGAGGACCCCGGCACGATCGCGATGCTGCAGGAGGCCTACCTGTTCTGGCGCATCGCCAAGGGCGGGCCGGGGCTGCCGAAGGAATCCACGCCGTGGAACTCCGTCATGCCGCGGTGGGAGGAGCGCCTCACGGAGGAGCAGATCTGGCAGGTGATCATGTTCCTGTACGACTTCACCGGCCAGCAGCCGCGCCGGTGGGAGGCCGCCGAGCATGCGGGCCACTGAGGCGCTGGCGCGCGGCGCGCTGCTGATCGCGCTGCTGGCGCCGCCGGCCGCGGCGTGGGCGCAGGCCGGCGACGCCAACGCCGGCAAGGCGGTGTACGAGCGCAAGTGCGCCGGCTGCCACGGCGACAAGGGCGACGGCAAGGGCCCGGCCGCCGAGGAGCTGTCGCCGCCGCCGCGCGACTTCACCCGCGGCATCTACAAGATCCGCTCGACCGCCAACAAGGTCGCCTCCGACCAGGACGTCTTCAACGTCATCACCAACGGCATGCCGGGCACCACGATGCCGTCGTGGAAGATGCTGCCCGACCGCGACCGCTGGAACCTGGTGGCCTACCTCAAGACGTTCGCGCCGGAGGTCTTCAAGGAGGCGCCCAAGAAGCTGGAGCTGCCCAAGGAGGTCGCCTCCTCGGAGGCGTCCATCAAGCGCGGCAAGGAGATGTTCGAGGCGATCGAGTGCAACAAGTGCCACGGCGCCGAGGGCCGCGCCGACGGCCCCTCGCGGCCCGAGCTCAAGGACGAGTGGGGCCATCCGATCGCGCCGGCCAACCTCACCAAGCGCTGGAACTTCCGCGGCGGCAGCAGCCGCACGGACATCGCCACGCGCCTGGCCGCCGGCGTGCTCGGCACGCCGATGCCGGCGTTCCTCGACGCCGTCGAGAAGCCCGAGGACATCTGGCACCTCACCAACTACATCGTGTCGCTCGGCCCCGACCGCCCGGCGCTCGCGACGCTGGTGACGGTCAGCGCGGCCAGCGGCGCCATCCCCGACGATCCCACCGCGGAGTTCTGGAAGAAGCAGACGCCCAGCTACATCCCGCTGATGGGGCAGGTGATCCAGGATCCGCGCAACTTCAACCCGGCGATCGACCTGGTCGCGGTGCGCGCCGCCTACGACGACAAGCAGATCGTCTTCCACCTGACGTGGGACGATCCGACCGAGTCCAAGGGCGACGGCAAGCAGACATTTCCCGACGCGATCTCGCTGCAGTTCCCGCCGCAGATCACCGCCTCCACCGAGCGGCCCTACTTCCTCATGGGCGACGACTCCGACGCCGTCTACCTGCTGCGCTGGCAGCAGGGCAAGGGCGTGGGCGAGGCGACTGCCAGCGGGCCCGCGAAGATCGCCGCGCTCGACGGCGGCGAGACGAGCGGGCAGGCGGTGTATGCCAACGGCCAGTACCGGCTCGTGATGCGGCGGCCGCTGGCCGGCAAGGGCGAGTCGCGGCCGACGTTCCGGCCGGCGGTGTTCACGCCGGTGGCGTTCCAGGCCTGGGACGGCGGCGCCGGGGAGACCGGCGCCAAGATGTCGCTGACGTCGTGGTACTATCTGCGCCTGGAGGAGCCGCAGTCGAATCGCCGTTTCGTCATTCCTCCCGTCGTAACGATCCTCACGCTGGCGGCAATGATCCTCGTCGTGCGCGCGGTGAACCGCGCGCGATGACGCTCACGCTCGACACGAGCACACGGACGCATTCATCCGAGCAGGAGGGGTAGCGATGCGCAAGGCATGGACGGCAGGCAGCGCGGCCGCGCTCGTCATCGGCGCGGCGATGTGGCTGGCGACCTCGGTCGGCGCCCAGGGCGGCGGCACCATCGAGGCCGAGGTCAAGTACAACGGCGCGCCCAAGGTCGAGAAGCTGAAGGTCAACAAGGACACCCAGCAGTGCGGCACCGAGACGGAGATCGACCACGTCATGGTGGGCGCCAACAAGGGCCTGGCCAACGCGGTGGTCTCGGTGCCGGACGCCAAGGGTGCCGCCAAGGCCAAGGCCGTCGTGGACCAGCACGGCTGCAAGTTCGTGCCCCACGTCGTCGTCATGCAGCCGGGCGAGCTCGACGTGAAGAACTCCGACGGCATCCTGCACAACCTGCACACGTACTCGACGGCCAACCCGTCCATCAACAAGGCCCAGCCGAAGTTCAAGAAGGTGATGACGGAGAAGCTCGAGAAGCCCGAGTTCGTGAAGCTGACCTGCGACGTCCACAGCTGGATGCTCGGCTGGGTGGCGGTGGTCCCCGGCCTGGCCGCGGCGACCGACGCCAACGGCGTGGCCAAGATCGACAACGTGCCGGCCGGCAAGCACAAGGTCGAGGTGTGGCACGAACAGCTCGGCAAGATGGAGAAGGACGTCGACGTCAAGGCCGGGCAGGTCACCAAGGTCAGCTTCGAGATGAAGGGCAAGTGAGCCGGGACGCCGGCCGGACACGGGGGAACGCGCATGCTTGACTGGTGGCTGCCCGAGAACGTCTCGACGTACGGGCGGGAGATCGACTGGCTGTTCCACCTCATCTACGCCATCACCGGGATCACCGCCATCCTCGTCTTCGTGACGATGATCGCGTTCCTCGTGATGTACAAGGACCGCCCCGGCCGGCGCGCCCGCTACAGCCACGGCAACACGACGCTGGAGATCGTGTGGACGGTGGTGCCGGCGCTGATCCTGGTCATCCTGACCTTCCTCAGCGTGCCGGCGTGGTCGAAGATCAAGATGCAGGCGCCGCCCCCCAGCGACTTCGTGCTGCACGTCACCGCCAAGCAGTTCAACTGGCAGATCACCTATCCCGGCCCCGACGGCAAGTTCGGCACCGACGACGACAAGACGATGCTGGACGAGATGCACGTGCCGGCGAACAAGGTCATCGTCGTGGACCTCACGTCGCAGGACGTGATCCACAGCTTCTTCGTGCCCCAGTTCCGCATGAAACAGGACGCGGTGCCGGGCCGCCACATCGTTCAGTGGTTCGAGGCCACCAAGCCGGGCAAGTACGAGCTGCCGTGCGCCGAGCTGTGCGGCTTCGGCCACTCCGGCATGCGCGGCTGGATCTACGTGGACACGCCCGAGGAGTACGCCAAGTGGGCGGCGGAGAACCTGACCGCGGCGGCGGCAACCGCCGCCGAGCCCGCCAAGACCGAGGAGGCGAAGCCGGCCCCGCCGGCCGCCGCGAAGACGGGAGGAAAGGCCAAGCGATGAGCGCCACCACCGCGACGGCACACGCGCACGTCGCCCACGAGCACCACGAGCTGGGCTTCGTGCGCACCTACATCTTCTCCACCGACCACAAGATGATCGCGCGCCAGTTCCTGTTCATGGGACTGCTCATGATGATCATCGGCGGCCTGCTGGCGCTGATCGTGCGCTGGCAGCTGGCGTGGCCGGAGACGCCGATCCCGGGCATGGGCTGGATCTTCAGTGACACCGATCCGCCCGGCATCATCCAGCCGCCGCAGTACAACATGGCGTTCACCATGCACGCCACGATCATGATCTTCTTCGTGATCATGCCGATCCTGGCCGGGGCCTTCGGCAACTTCTGCATCCCGCTCATGATCGGCGCCCGCGACATGGCCTTCCCCGTGCTGAACATGCTGTCGTTCTGGACCACGTTCACGGCCGCGCTCATCATGCTGTCCGGCTTCTTCGTGGAGGGCGGCCACGCCGCTGCCGGCTGGACGTCCTACTCGCCGCTGGCCGCGGTGCCCGACTACACCGGCGTGAAGTGGGGCCAGAACCTGTGGTGCATCAGCCTGTTCACCATGGGCATCGGCTCCATGATGGGCTCGATCAACTACATCACGACCATCATCAACATGCGGGCGCCCGGCATGAAGCTGTTCCGCATGCCGCTGGTGGTCTGGTCGCTGTTCATCACGGCCATCCTGCTCCTGCTGGCGCTGCCGGTGCTGACCTCCGGCGTGGCCATGCTGCTGTTCGACCGCACGCTGGGCACCTCGTGGTTCAAGCCGTCCGGCGGCGGCGAGCCGCTGCTCTGGCAGCACCTGTTCTGGTACTTCGGCCATCCCGAGGTCTACATCCTGATCCTGCCGGCGATGGGCATCGCCTCCGAGATCCTGCCGGTGTTCTCGCGCAAGCCGATCTTCGGCTACCACGCGATGGCGTTCTCGATGATCGGCATCGCGTTCCTGTCCTGGATCGTCTACGGCCACCACATGTTCGTTAGCGGGATGAATCCGCGGCTGGGCATGGCCTTCACGGTGACGACGATGATCATCGCGGTGCCCTCGGCCATCAAGACGTTCAACTGGCTGGGCACGCTGTGGGGCGGCCGCCTGCAGTTCAAGGTGCCGATGCTGTTCGCGCTCGGGTTCGTGTCCATGTTCGTCATCGGCGGCCTCAGCGGCATCTTCATGGCGAGCACGCCGGTGGACATCTTCATCCAGGACACCTACTTCATCGTCGCCCACATCCACTACGTGGTGTTCGGCGGCTCCATCATGGGCGCCTTCGCCGCCATCTACTTCTGGTTCCCCAAGATGTTCGGGCGGATGATGAACCCGCTGCTCGGCCACCTGCACTTCTGGGGCACGCTGATCTTCTTCAACATGACGTTCTTCCCGATGCACATCATCGGCGTGGGCGGCCACATGCGCCGCATCTACAACCCCACGCAGTACGAGTTCCTCAAGCACCTGCAGCACTGGAACGTGTTCATGACCTACGGCGCGCTGCTGCTGGGCGCCTTCCAGATCCTGTTCGTCATCAACTTCTTCTGGTCGCTGTTCGCCGGCCGCAAGGCGCCCATGAATCCCTGGAACTCCACGACGCTGGAATGGACGACGCCGTCGCCCCCGCCGCACCTGAACTGGGGTCCGACGCTGCCGACCGTCTATCGCGGGCCCTACGAGTACAGCGACCCCGAGGCGGCCGAGGACTTCCTGCCCCAGAGCCAGGCGCCGGTGCGGGCGGGGGTCCGGGCGCACTGAGGCGATGGCGGGGATGAGGCTGGCGCACCGCCTGGCCGTGCTGACGGCGGCCGCGACCTGCGTGCTGATCGTGTTCGGCGGGCTCGTCACGAACACGGGGGCCGCGCTGGCCGTCCCCGACTGGCCCACGACGTTCGGTCAGAACATGTTCCTGTTCCCGCCCTCGCAGATGGTCGGCGGCGTGTTCTACGAGCACAGCCACCGGCTGCTGGGCGCCCTCGTCGGCCTGCTCACGCTGGGGCTGGCGGCGGCGCTCTGGCGCTGCGGCGGCCGGCTGCGCGCCCTCGGCGTGGTGGCGGTCGTTGCCGTGATCGCGCAGGGGGTCCTGGGCGGCCTGCGGGTCGTGCTGCAGACGGATCGGCTGGCGATGGTGCACGGGCCGCTGGCCCAGGCCTTCCTCGCCTTCGTCGTCGCGGTCGCGCTGCTGACGTCGGCGCGCATGGCGACGCCGGGGCCGGCGGTGGACGGCGCCACCCGCGCGCTGACCGTGCTGGCAGCGGCGCTCGCCTACGTGCAGATCGTCCTCGGCGCGCTCCTCACACACGAGGGGTGGCTCGACCTTCACCTGGCCGGCGCCGTGGCGGTGTTCGTGGTGGCGCCGATCGTGACGGCCCGGCTGCGTCGCACCGGCGACATGGTGGCCGTCCCGGCCGCCCGCGCGCTGCTGGCGCTGCTCGGCCTGCAGCTGCTGCTCGGCATCGGAAGCTACCTGTCGCGCTTCTCGGCGATCTGGATCCCCGGCGGCCAGCTCACGATGCTGGTCGTGCCGGTGGCCCACCGGCTGACCGGCGGCCTGATCCTCGCTGCCGCCGTCGTGCTCGCCGTCCGCGTCGTGTCGTCGGCGCCCGTGCCGGCGCCGGCCGGCCGGCGCGCGCTGCAGGTGGTGCGGTGACGCGGCCGGCCGAGGTGATCATCGCCGCGCTGCCCCGCGAGCGGGCGCGCGTGGCCGTGGACCTGGTCTCGCTCACCAAGCCGCGCGTGGTCTCGATGGTCGTCGTCACCACCGTCGTCGGCTACTACGTCGGCCTCGCCGGCGCGCCCGACTACGGCCGGCTGCTCGCCCTGCTGGTCGGCACCATGCTGGCCGCCGGCGGCACGCTGGGCCTGAACCAGTACTGGGAGCGCGACGTGGACGCACTGATGGAGCGCACCCGCCTGCGGCCGCTGCCCGACGGGCGGCTGGCGCCGCTGGAGGCCGTGCTGTTCTCGGCCGCGCTCACCGCGCTGGGCCTCGCCATCCTGGCGGTCGGCGCCGGCCGGCTGGCCACGCTGGTGGTCGGCGCCACGTTCCTGCTCTACGTCTTCGCCTACACGCCGCTGAAGCTGCGGACGGCCTTCTGCACGCTCGTCGGCGCCGTGCCCGGCGCGCTGCCGCCGGTGGCCGGCTGGGCCGCCGCGCGCGACGACCTCGGCGTCGGGGCCTGGGTGCTGTTCGGCATCCTCTTCCTCTGGCAGCTGCCGCACACGCTGGCGATCGCGCGGCTCTACCGCGAGGACTACGCGCGGGCCGGCGTGCGGCTGCTCCCGGTGATCGACGCCGAGGGCCGCTCCACCGAGCGGCAGATCCTCAGCGGCTGCGTGGCGCTGCTGGCCGTCAGCCTGCTGCCGACGCTCATCGGGCTGGCCGGCAGCGTGTACTTCACGGGCGCGCTCGTGCTGGGCGCCGGCTTCGTGGCGCTCGGCGCCCAGCAGGCGCTGGCGCCGTCGACCGCGCGCGTGCGGCGCGTGCTGCTCGCCTCGCTGCTCTACCTGCCGGTGCTCCTGGCGCTGCTGGCGTTCGACAAGGCATGAGCGCGGTGATGTCCGAGCTGCCCGAGCGCAACCGCCTGGTCCGCCGCATCCTGCTGGCGGTCGTCGCCGTGCTGATCGTGGCCTCGTTCCTGGTCGGGATCCGCTGGTGAGCCCCGCGCTCGCGGACGCGCCGCCGCAGGGCCCGCCGGGCAGCCGGCGGGCCAACGGCCACGTCGTTCCCCCGCCGCGCACGGGCGGCGGCGACGACGACGAGCGCGATCCGTCGCACCAGCCGCTGTTCGACAACGTGCTCCTGGCGATGCTGTTCCTGATCGTCGGGGAGGTGATCTTCTTCGCCGCGCTCGTCGCCGGCTTCTTCGTGCTGCGCCTGTCGGCGCCGGCCTGGCCGCCGCCCGCGCAGCCGCGGTTGCCGGTCGCGGTGACCGGCGTCAACACGCTGGTCCTGCTCGGCTCCAGCGTGGCCATGCTCGCCGCCTCGCGGGCCGGCCGTCACGGCGACCGCGGGCGTCTGCTGCGGGGGCTCGCCCTCACCGCCGCGCTCGGCGCGCTGTTCCTGGCGGTCCAGGGCTACGAGTGGGCGCGCCTGATCGGCTACGGGCTCACGATGTCGTCGGGCGCCTACGGCGCGACGTTCTACACGCTCATCGGCACGCACGCCGCCCACGTGGTGGGCGCCCTCACCTGGCTGGCGGTGATGCTGACCGGCGCCGCGCGCCGGCGGCTCGCCGGCCCGCCCACGCCGGCGCTGCGCGCCTGCGCCATCTACTGGCATTTCGTCGTGGCGCTGTGGCCCGTGCTCTACGTCTCGGTGTACCTGCTGTGACGGCGGCGCATCGCAACATCCAGGAGGTGTCATGAGTCAGGTCGCGACTTCGCACGCGGTGGTGGAACCGGCCGAGACCCCGCTCACCCCCGAGAGCTGGGGCAAGCTCGGCATGTGGATCTTCCTGGTCGGCGATGCCGTCGGGTTCGGCACGCTGCTGGCCGCCTACGGCGGCATGCGCGCCACCAGCGCCGACTGGCCCAATCCCTACGCCGTGCTGGGGATCAACCTCACCGCCCTCATGACGTTCCTGCTCATCTGCTCGAGCGTGACGATGGTGAAGGCGCTGGAGTGGCTCGGCAAGGGCGACCGCGGCCGGGCCAAGACGTTCCTGCTGCTCACCGCGCTGGGCGGCACGATCTTCGTCAGCCTGCAGGCCTTCGAGTGGACGCACAACATCGAGCGCGGCCTACACATCGGCGGCAACCCGTGGGGTGCGGCGCTGTTCGGCACGACGTTCTTCCTCATCACCGGCTTCCACGGCCTGCACGTGACCGGCGGCGTGATCTACCTGCTCTCGATGGTCGGCGTGGTGAGCCGGCGGCCCGACCCGGCCGCCAGCTACAACATGGTCGAGATCGCCGGGCTGTACTGGCACTTCGTGGACCTGGTCTGGATCATGGTCTTCACCTTCATGTATCTCATCTGAGGGAGACGGGAGCGATGGCAGCCGACAGCCACAAGCACCCCAACTACATGGCGATCTTCTGGATGCTGGCGATCCTCACCGTCGTCGAGCTGGTCGTGATCTTCCTGCCGTTCGGGAAGTTCACGAACGGCGTCCTGCTGTGCGGGCTGGCGCTCGGCAAGGCGGCGCTGGTGGCGATGTACTTCATGCACCTGAAGTTCGAGGCGCGCACGCTGGGGCTCATCGCGGTGACACCGCTGGCGATCGCCACCCTGCTCGTGTTCGTCATCCTGCCCGACGGCTTTGCGGTCGCCCACAAGACGGCCAACCGGCCGGCCGCCGAAGCGCCGGCCACGCACTGACGCGACGGCCGGTGGAGCGGAGCGTGCGGGATGGCGGCGGACTCACCGCTCAGGCGGGTGGCGCGCGCCGAGGGGCGGGCGCTGCGTCTGTACTGTCCGCGCTGCGGCCGGGCGCCGCTGTTCCGCGGCTGGTTCGCGATGAACACGCTGTGTCCGGCCTGCTCGCTGCGCTTCGAGCGGGCGCCCGGCTACTGGATCGGCGCCATCTACGTCAACTATGGCGTGACCGTCCTCGTGGCGGTGACCGGCTACTTCGCGCTGCGGGCGGAGACCGGCCTGGAGACCGTGCAACTCGCGCTGTGGGTGCCGTTCGTGGTGCTCTTTCCGCTGTGGTTCTTCCGCTACAGCCGCGCGATCTGGCTGGCCCTGGAGTTCGGTCTCAACCCGGAGCCGTGAGCGCGTGCTGACCCTCGCCCCGGCGGTGCTGCTGCTGGCGGCGACCGCCGCCCCCGCGTCCGCCTACGAGATGGTGCCGGTCACCGACGCCGGCGCGCTCACCGGCGTCGTGCGGCTCGCCGCGCCGGCGCCGACGCTGCCGGCGGCGCCGGCCGGCCGGTCGGGCGACGCCTGTGCCCACGAGCAGGCCGCCGAACGGCTCGTCGTCGGCCCCGACCACGGCGTGCGCAACGGTGTCGTCCTCCTCCAGGGCGTCACCCGCGGCAAGAAGCCCGAGGGCGAGCTGGTGCTGGCGACGCGCCACTGCCAGTTCGCGCCGCACG